>CALFIZ010000026.1 GCA_937877575.1 uncultured Marinilabiliales bacterium
GGAATATAAATGATCTGTCCTTCGGAGATATTGTCACCCGATTCTATTTTATTTATTTCACAGATAAGGCTCACCGGCACTCCATAAAGATGGGCAATGGAATACAAGGTCTGTTTTGCACCAATCACATGAACATAGTAATAATGATTGTCAACCTGCTGAACGACATTGGATTTCACGAGATTCTTATTGAATTCCGACCCGGGTTCCTGAGCCATAATGAGCATCGTGGAACAAAGCATTAATAGAATACAGAATAATCTTTTCATGTTGTATAAACACATTATTTAACATTATTATTCCCATTCGATAGTTGCAGGCGGTTTTGAGCTGATGTCATATACTACCCTGTTGACGCCCTTCACTTCGTTGATTATCTCATTTGACATTTTAGCTAAGAAATCGTATGGGAGATGCGCCCAGTCGGCTGTCATGCCATCGGTTGCACATACGGCACGCAGAGCGACCACATTCTCGTATGTCTTCTCATCACCCATCACACCGACTGACTTTACCGGCAGCAGCACTGCAAACGCCTGCCATACAGTATCATACAAATTGTAAGTTTTCAATCCATTTATGAAAATGCTATCGACTTCCTGAAGTATCCTAACCTTGGCTTCTGTAACTTCACCGAGTATTCGGATTCCGAGACCTGGTCCAGGAAACGGATGACGGTTGAGAATATCCTTTGGCATTTTGAGAGATGTGCCGATACGTCTCACTTCATCCTTAAACAGATATCTCAGCGGTTCAACAATCTTGAATTTCACGTCCTTAGGCAATCCGCCGACATTATGGTGTGATTTTATCGTTGCCGAAGGGCCTGCCACGGAAGTGGATTCTATGACATCCGGATAAATGGTTCCCTGAGCAAGCCATACAGCGTTGGTGATTTTTTTCGATTCTGAATCAAAAACCTCCACGAAAGTCCTGCCTATAGCCTTACGCTTGGTCTCAGGATCTGTTATTTCCTTGAGAGCATCGTAGAAACGCTGTTTTGCGTCAACGCCTATAACGTTGAGGCCCATATTCTTATACGATTCAAGAACCTCACAGAACTCGTCTTTGCGAAGAAGCCCGTTGTCAACGAAAATACAGGTGAGATTATTGCCTATGGCCTTATGGAGAAGCATGGCTGCCACCGATGAGTCAACACCGCCTGACAATCCGAGAATGACCTTATCGTCTTTGATTTTCTCACGAAGAGAGTTAACAGTGGTTTCGATAAACGATGCCGGTGTCCAGTCACATGAACAGCCACATATATCCGTCACGAAATTTTTCAGAAGAACAGTTCCCTCTGTAGTATGAAAAACTTCAGGATGGAACTGGATTCCGTAAGT
>CALFIZ010000027.1 GCA_937877575.1 uncultured Marinilabiliales bacterium
ATCACCTTTGAAGACCCTATTGATGCCGCCGAATACATCATCTTAGTGCTGAGAACCGATTCAAATTTCGAGGAAACATCTGTTGAATGGATAAATATGAGTACCGGAACAGTTGAAGAGACAATCACTTACAACATGGCTAACAAGGTGTATGTCAACAATTTGTACTTCACGGACAATTCCTGCTACAGGCTTGCGATTTATGATTCCGGCAATGACGGACTCTCGACATATTTCACAATATACAGCAAGGATGAACAAAGCCTCTTCAACGGACAGCCGAAAATAAATCCGTTTTATTCCGTAATGGCGATTGAGTTTAATCCAACCTCATTAGGCATAGTCGAAAACCATGACAATGGAGTGACGGTATTTCCGAATCCGAGCAGCGGCATAGTGAATCTTACCACAGGGCGTGACTTCAACAAGGTTGAAATCTATGACATGACAGGACGCATGATATACAGCAACCCGCAGCTTGAAGACGGTGAAATACAGTTAGGTTACCTCGAAGACGGTGTATATATGATGAAGGTGAATGACGACACTGTCCAAAAAATCGTCATCAAGCATTAAGACATCACAACCTATTATAATTTCATCCTCTGGGCGATGACGGACGGAATGTTGTCGATGGCAATTCTGTCCTGGCTCATCGTATCTCTCTCACGGATTGTGACCGTATTATCCTCAAGTGTCTGATAATCGACTGTAATACAATACGGTGTGCCGATGGCATCCTGACGGCGGTAACGTTTTCCAATAGCGTCCTTCTCATCATACTGGCACATATACTGATATTTAAGCATGTCCATTATTTCACGTGCCTTTTCAGGCAGACCGTCCTTCTTGACAAGCGGGAGAACGGCGGCTTTCATTGGGGCGAGCAATGGAGGGAATTTGAGGACTGTGCGTGTGGAACCGTCAGCGAGAGTCTCTTCCGTGTAAGCGTGTGACAGAACGGTCAGGAACATACGGTCAACACCGATGGAAGTCTCGATGACGTATGGCACATAACTCTCATTAGTCTCAGAATCAAAATATTGTATCTTCCTGCCTGAGTACTTCGCATGTTGTGACAAGTCGAAGTCAGTACGTGAATGGATACCTTCAACTTCCTTGAAACCGAACGGGAACTTGAATTCGATGTCGGTTGCGGCATTTGCATAGTGGGCGAGTTTTTCGTGGTCGTGGTAACGGTAGTTATCTTCACCCATACCGAGGGCAAGATGCCATTTCAGACGTTTTTCCTTCCAGTATTTGAACCATTCGATTTCAGTTCCCGGTTTGCAGAAGAACTGCATCTCCATCTGTTCGAACTCTCTCATTCTGAAGATGAACTGGCGGGCTACTATCTCATTTCGGAAGG
>CALFIZ010000028.1 GCA_937877575.1 uncultured Marinilabiliales bacterium
ATCCAAAAATTTACCAGTCCTTTTGTCCAGGGCGAAAACAGGAAAAACCAAAGGGCAAAGGCTAATAAAACCGTGAGTGTTAAAGTCAGGACACCATTTTTCTTTTCAGAGTGTGTGTTTGGCATATTCTATTGTATCTGTTTCATTTAGAATGAATTCTGTTGGGATATGCTGTATTGTGTGCTGTAATTTTTCAGTTAAGAGTTTATTTATATTGATTGACAAGAAGCAACCTGTTTCAATCAGTTTCTTGGCGATGATTTCATTGCTGTTGAATCCATGAATAATCCAAGGCTGTTCGGGTTTGTGTTTTTTACGAAATTCGATGATTTCATTGTAGGCTCTCACCACATGCAGGATCATAGGCTTCTGATATTGTTCGCTTAGTTCAATTTGTCTGTTGAATATTGATTTTTGAAGATCCAAGTCTGTGGATATGCTTTTGTCGAGGCCACATTCACCGATTGCAAAGACTTTCGGATGCAGCAGCAGGGTAGGGAATAGTCTGTCAATGGAGGAGAATATTGTTTCTTCAGAATAATCCTTGATTTCCCAGGGGTGTACGCCGATTGAAAGCAGTTTGTTTGTCCGTGCCGAAGCGTCATCTAACTCTGAAATATAAGCGTCTGCCAACAGTTCCTTAAGTTGAATGTTTTTTACATAGACAGTGTTGTCATCATAATCATGATGGGTGTGGATGTCATTGATGTCAGACAAATTATAGCTCATATTCAGGCGGTTATAAAACACATAGAGACGCAAAAATTATTGCGTCTCTATGTGAATAGGAATTTTTTTAAGGATTAGATGGCACCTGCGATCATGAATGTTGCAGCAAGAGCAACAATTGCATAAAGTTCAGGGAATACGGCAAGAATCAGTGTTTTACCGAATACGTCGTGACCTGAGCCGATGGCAGCCACGCCGTTAGCACACAACTGACCCTGACGTATTGCAGACAATAGGCCGGCAAAGCCGAGAGCGAGACCTGCGCCGAATATACCTGCTGCAGGAAGCCAACCCATTTCGGCTGTAAGGTGTGACTGGCAAAGGAAGTAGCCCAAAAATCCGTAAAGGCCCTGGGTACCTGGCAATGCACTCAATACGAGGTAGTTACCAAATGCGTCCGGGTTCTTCTTCATAGCACCGATGGCCGCATTACCACTGATTGTTACACCATAGGCACTGCCGATGCCGGCAAGTCCTACCATTAATCCAATTCCGATGTAAGCTAATACAATTGGTTCCATAATTTAAATATTTATTTATTAATAATTATTGATTGCATAATTTATTGTTGTTCAGCAACTTTACCAAACGGCTTGTATTTCTTCCCGCCACCGGTAAAACCTGAGTTTTTATAAAATTCCACAAATGTCAGTCGCATTGGATGAACAAATGCACTCAATGCCGACATGAAAATATTCATACCATGTCCTATCAGCAGAATTATCAGCATGACAATTTGCTTGAGGACAGGAATATTCGGGCTCAAGTCCATTGCAAGGCTGTTGAATACAAACCCCATTACCGAACCTGAAATTCCAAGTGCGAACAAGCGGATATATGACAGGACATCACCAAGAATACCTGTTGCCATATTGTACGTGTTCCACAGTCCGGAACCTATATTAAGTATTCCGAAAAGGTTTTTCTTGTTGAAATTCAAGTTGTTGAGCAGGAAAACACATATTCCGCCACTTATTCCGAAGACGTAGTACATCATCATGGCGGTTGACTTGCCAATTACATTGAAATTCGACAGTGCGAATGCGCCTCCACATCCCAAGATAATCAACAGCCATCCTATGGTGACTATGCCGCCGCTGTATCTTTTTTGTTTGAATTCGTTGAATATCTTGATGAACATACCGAAAACAATCTGAACCGCACCCAATATCAGCGAGTTGGTAAACAGCTTGTCGGAATCCATCATGTATTTCTTGAACTTGTCGAGCCATGGTACATTGGCATCAATCAGACTGATACCGAAGAAAGTCCCGCTGACAAATCCCATTATAACCGTTGCAACGCCAAGCCATCCTGCAAGTTTGAAAATACCTTTCATATTCGGTTTTGCCTTGGCAGCAAGAATGAAGGCGGCAACAGCCAAAATCAGACCGTATCCTGCATCACCCAGACATAGTCCGAAGAACAGCATATAGAATGGTGCAAAGAACGGAGTAAGGTCGATTTCACCGTAAGTGGGTAGGGTGTAAAGTTCGCCCAATGGTTCAAATAGTTTGTTGAAACTATTGTTTTTCAGTAATATGGGGACTTTATCCTTTGATGTGTCAGGTTCACGTGATGTGTATAGGATTCCATTTTCATGCAGGTGGCTTTCCAAGGCTTCGTTCTTTGAATCCGGAACCCAGCCTTCCACGAGTTTGACCTTTTCTTCTGCAAGAGACTCAGTGTTGAGTTTTACCTTTGAAAAATCGAAATCCGTACGCAATGCATCGTATTCGGTTTTTATTCTTGAAAGATAGTTTTGTGCAAAATAAGTCAGTTGTGCTGATAATTTATCGTTTTCTTCATTCAAGGCGGCATTTTGTGCCGTCAGTTCATTGAGGGAGCGTTCCGGAAGTTTCACCTTGTCGGCTTCTATCGTCACGCTGTTTTCTTTTGTGACCGTAACAAAATAGTAATTGGTATTGGATTCATACACAATGACGGCATTGTACTTTTCCTTCCATTCCTCGTTAAACTGTTTTTTTGTACATGTGAAGAAGTTGAAATAATATCCGGCTTCTGCAATTTTGTCAATGGTGCCCAAGTCGAAATCGCCCCATGGAGTAAGGGATTCAATATCTTTTTTTACTTGCAGCATTTGCTGCTTGATTGAATCTTTCTTATCCATGAGTGACTGATAATCATCGATAAGCATGTCACACGAAGGGGTGAAGGCAATTGAATCAGCAGGCGTTTTCAGAATGTTTCCAAGCTGTTTTTCAGCCGTGGCATACTGTTTCATGAGAGACAGTTTGTCTTCCAGTTTTTCATTTATAACGGAGACTTTCTCTTTATCAATGATATCAATGACACCGAGTTCGTAAAGTTTTTCCACAAAAGTGTCATAGTCATTATGATAAACGAGGAATGAGTATTTGCGCATTTTTTCAATCATTCTTCAGCCTCCTTTCTCATGTTTTGTCTGGCCTTGACGATTTTCTGGGCGGATTTGGTCAGATTATCCTCATCTTCCAGATAACGTTTTATCTTTAAAATTGCATCCTGAAGTCCGGGTATCTGGACTTTTTCATACAAATTCACTTTCTGCGTGGTTTTTTTGCGGGCATATTCCAAGAGTTCCAGTTTGCGTTCGGCCACTTCCTTTTCTATGACGGTTTTGGAAATGAGTTTGAGGATGGTGATACCGTCATAATACCACGATGGTTTGTTCATCAGGAAGAAGTCGTTAATGCTGTATTTAATATCCTCAAGAACAGGAGTTTGTACGCCGGCAATTTTTTGGGTGGTAAGAATCACATCATCAATTTTAAGCAGACTTTGGTCAAATTCACCCCATAAAGGATACATATCAGAGTAAGAGGCAATTTGTTCTTCAAAGTCGTTGGTAAGTGTAATTACCTCGTTCTTCGTTTTCTTTACTTCAAGACGCAATGCAGACTCCTTGTTCTTGATGGTTGGCAAAGTGTTCTGCCGTACCTTCAGCTGTTTGTTGAGTTCCTGCAAAGAGGTCTTATTATATTGAAACTTAATTGCCATGATGTGAATGAATTAGTTTTTCCAGTATTTATCGACCAATGACTGTTTGATGTTGACTTCGGCCTTTGAGAAGTGGGCAGCGAAAAGTTCCCATGCAGTATTAAGCATTTTCTCTATATCGATGTTCACATCGATGGCAAGAAGTTTTTCGGAATATTCCGATGCGAATTCAAGGCAGCGCTGGTCATAGTCTGTCAGGTCGAAACCGTTTTCGAGTTTGGTGCGTGCATTGGCGGCATCGGCATAAAGACGGACGGCTGCATTCATAACCTGAGGATGGTCCTCTCTTGTCTGCTTGCCTATAACAAGCTGTTTCAGACGTGAAAGGCTCCTGAACGGGTCGATGATAACCTTGCGTATATCCGAGTCTCTTCTAAGGAAGAGCTGTCCTTCTGTGATATAACCGGTGTTATCAGGTATTGCGTGAGTGATGTCACCGCCGCTAAGGGTTGTAACCGCTATGATTGTTATTGAGCCGCCTTCCTTGAACTGGACGGCTTTTTCATATATTTTTGCAAGGTCGGAATACAGCGAGCCAGGCATACTGTCCTTAGAAGGAATCTGGTCCATACGGTTGGAGACTATACACAAAGCATCGGCATAAAGCGTCATGTCTGTCAGCAGAACAAGGACCTTTTCATTTTTATCGAATGCGAAGTATTCAGCTGCCGTAAGCGCCATGTCAGGGATAAGCAGTCGTTCGATAGGAGGGTCGTCGGTTGTGTTGACGAAACTGACTATTCTGTCGAGAGCACCTGCATTGTCGAAGGTGTTCTTATAATAGAGGTAGTCATCATGAGTCAGTCCCATTCCGCCGAGAATGATTTTGTCCACGTCGGCCCTAAGCGCCACGTCCGCCATGACCTGGTTGTACGGCTGGTCAGGGTCTGCGAAGAAAGGAATCTTCTGACCTGTGACTATAGTGTTGTTAAGGTCGATGCCTGCAATACCCGTGGTAATCAGCTGTGATGGCTGCTGACGCTTGACAGGGTTGACTGACGGGCCGCCGATTTGGCGTTCCTCACCGTCAATTTGAGTGCCGCCGTCAATAGGCTCTCCGTATGCGTTGAAGAAACGCCCAGAAAGTTCCGGTCCGACTTTGAGTACAGGAGGTTTGCCAAGAAATACTGCCTCTGCATTGGTGCGGATTCCTTCAGTTCCGCCGAAGATCTGCAATGTGACATCTTCGCCGCTGATTTTAACCACCTGGGCTTTTCTGCCGTCGATTATGGCCATTTCATCATAGCCGACTCCGGTTGCCTTTAAAGTACATGTAGCCTTGGTTATCTGTGTAATCTTGGTATATATACGTTGAAATGCTTTTGTTGTCATTATTTGATTCTCCTTTCTTCAACTACCGTGTTGAGCTCGTTGAGATATTTATTGAAATTATCCGACTGATACTCAGAATAGTTCATCTGTTTAAGAATATTAATCAGACGTTTGTAGTAAGCACTTACTTCTTCGAAGGAGTCGAATTTGAATTTGTTGTGACAGATGTCAAGCACAAGTTTCAGCATAAATTCCTGACGTGGCAGAGGGCAGTCTGCATCGATTTCATCGAATGCGTCCTGCTGGAGGAACACGAAATCAATGAGTTCCGAATTCCAGAAACGGATGTGATAGTCAATCGGCACGCTGTCATCACCGAGAATGTTTATCTGTTCCTTGGCTTCCTTGCCTCTCAGGACAAGGTTCTTGGTTTCATCGATGATTTCGTTCCAGTCAGGGGATATTTTCTCTCTGAGATATTGTTGTACTTGTTCGTATTCGAGGTATTTTGAATATGATTCGATAGGATCGACGGCAGGGTAGCGTTTTCCGTCTGCCCGTTCCTGAGAAAGGGCGTAGAAACAACGTGCTGCCTTCTTGGTTGATTCAGTGACAGGTTCTTTAAGGTTACCGCCGGCAGGCGAGACTGTTCCGATGAATGTGACCGAACCCGTGGCGCCATTGTTGAGTTCGACGAATCCGGCACGTGCATAGAAGTTGGCAATGATTGCCGACAAGTCAACAGGGAAGGCATCCTGGCCTGGAAGTTCCTCCAAACGGTTTGACATCTCACGCAATGCCTGAGCCCAACGTGAAGTTGAATCGGCGAGGAGGAGAACTCTCAGTCCCATTGCCCTGTAATACTCGGCAATGGTCATACCCGTATAAACTGAAGCCTCACGCGCTGCGACAGGCATGTTGGAGGTGTTGCAGACGATGGTTGTTCGTTCACTAAGCTTCCTGCCTGTATGCGGGTCGATAAGTTCAGGATATTCCTTAAAGATTTCGACAACCTCGTTGGCACGTTCACCGCAGGCAGTCATGATGATGATGTCAGCTGCCGCCTGTT
>CALFIZ010000029.1 GCA_937877575.1 uncultured Marinilabiliales bacterium
ACGCTCTTCCGATCTCCAACCACCTTGCGAAGTATAAATATTTCCATCATCATCTTGGCACGTTCCCTGCCGCCAAGCTGGAGAAATTCCTGAAACTTGCCTTGCGGGATTATCACAATTCTTCGGAAATTGTCAACCGAAAGTCCGATTATATCGGATATTGTGTTTTTCTCAATTGTGATGGCGTTCCATTCGTTCCCGTTTTTCTTGTAGAGGTGTTTGTTTGTTCGCGGTATGTCATCAAAGTTCTTACTGTTTCGTTTCGATTCAACTGTGACCTTGTATATATCGTTGCCGGCTAAGAACTCGAAATCTATGAACATCCTGTCGGACATGAGATTCATCATGTTGTATTTGTAGTTGCTGCCGCCGAGACGTTCCGAGTTGTCGTAAAGGGCAAAAATCATGGCCTCAAGGATAGTGGATTTCCCGCTGCCTGTGGCCCCGAAGATACCGAACAGTTTTTCCTTGGTTAATTTCGTGAAGTCGATACTCTGTGCTTTCTGGTATGAATATATTCCTTCTAATGTCAATCTTATGGGTATCATTGCTGTGAAATAATTTCGTTGAACAAATCAATTAATGACTGGTCAGGCTCGCTGCCTTTCATTTTGGTGAAATATGACTTGAAAAGTGCTGTATTGTCGGTACGGATACTGCTTATCCGACTTCCTGCCGACAAGGTGTCTCCTGTATTGTTTACCTGTGGAATTATGGTTGTAATTTTACCGCTTGCATCATAAAGCATTTGCTTATCTGAACGTGACAAGTAATTGTCAGACACTATTGTAAGTTCGACCCAATAATCCTGGTTTTCCTTAAGCCAATTTGTTGCATCCAGAATGTTGCTGAAGGTCATCCTTTTGAGTTTGCAGCCTGACTTAAGAAGTATTTTATTCACTGATGGCTCTTTGTTCGGCTCTATGTCGGAAATGAGTACAAATTTGTCCTGGTTGGTCTCAGCAAAACTGTATTCGAGCGGACTTCCGCTGTACCATATATTGTTGTCACCGACTTTTTTGCATTGGTGCAGATGTCCGAGTGCAGTATATTGGATTTGTTTGGGTATGTTGTATGAGAATATTGCCGAAGTACCCCCTACATTGACAGCATTTTCATCGTCCGGTTCCTCAACGTCGGTATCGTTTTCGTTATTGATGACGAACTGATGTGCGACGAGTATGTTCACACCTTCATTGTCGCAATACCTGTCCGCAGTTTCCTGCCACAAATTCTGAAGAAGATTTCGAAGCGCCTTCTGCTCCTCGTCTTCAGTAACTCCGAGATAAGTCTGCATGCGTTCCTGACTGGTGAAGGGAGTATATATTATTCTGACAGGTGCCATACAACCGGGAATTTGGATTTCCATGAACCCTTTGTCTTTTTTTGTGATGTGAAACTTGTCGTGGGCATAGTCATTGTCAGGTATTGAATCAGGATGGCCGAACATGAAAATCCCTGAAACTATGGCAAGCACTTCGGGCGATTCCACTCTGTCGGGAGAGTCGTGATTTCCGGCTATAGCTATTACCGGACGTTGTCCGCCATGCGAAAGGTCATATAATGTTTGATATAATAGTTGCTGGGCGTCACTCGAAGGATTATACGTGTCGAAAAGATCACCGGCAACAACAACCATGTCAACATTTTGTTCATCAGCAATGGAGACTATTTCCCGCATAACATTCCTCTGTTCGTCGGTTCTGTCGTAATTGTTAAGCTTTTTCCCGAGATGCCAATCTGATGTATGTAATAAACGCATTTCTTGTAAAGTTTCTGCAAAATTAGTTAAAATTAAATATAAAAGTCTGGTGAAAACATAAAATTACTTATTTTTGTGGTTTAATT
>CALFIZ010000030.1 GCA_937877575.1 uncultured Marinilabiliales bacterium
AGTGAAGATGTGCGATGAAACAACTGTATCTGACATAATATCTTATATTTCAAAAGTTATTCTCTCTGCTTACTCTCTTATACCTCTCTTCTTGCCTGCTTCTTTCATCTCCGAGCCTTCCGGCTTGCAGCAGTGCCTTGTCGGGCATCAGCTTGCGGTAAAGCTCATCTGTGGCTCTTGCCCACACGCCGTGCTCCGTCAATCATCAGAGCCTTCCGTCCTTGTTCCTACTGCTTCCATTTCAACAGGGTCTGATACATCTCCCTTTTCATGATTACACCCTCCCAAGATTTTTTCCCAAACCCCTTCAGCTAACTCCACAGCTTGTTGCGGCGAATCGAGGCGGAAACGTAAAGCACCGGACGGAAGAATATCAAAATGAAATCGTAAAGGACTATGTCGAGATTCAGGTCTTTCTGACCTATATCCAAAAGGGACTTTTTCGTGGTGAAGAACCAGACGGCAATTCTGACAAACAGCAGCAATAGGCAGAAAAGGCATATAATCAGGTTGAAACAGGTGTATGTCATAAACCATATAGCCATGATGACGAAGAGAAACGTGGTCGTGACAAACAGACCTTTTACAAACTTCGGAAACGGCTTGATGAACTTGTAGTTTGAATAACGTGACGACACTGTCGCAAACCATGCGCCGAAAGAATACTGCCTGTTGTCCTGTATCTGGGCGTAATCGTTAATCATCGTGCCGGTCTGCTCCTTGCCTGCCAGCCTGCTCAATATTGCGCTTCCGTCATTGGCGACGGTGAAGAACGACGGCAGGTCCTTCTGACTGAGGAAATCTTTTTTGTTGAACATGAAATTCCTGGTGTCAACGTGGTAATTCCCGGTGGCTTTCAGATATGAAAACAGGTTGATGTTGTATAGTGCCATCTCATAACGCATGAACTTGTTGGCAAAAGAGCTCTTCTTTTCGTAATTGGAGATGCCTGCCACATTCGTATGCGATTCCGAGTATTTTGAAACCATCGACCTTATTTCGATTATTTACCAAAATTGTCAGAAGGATTAGGTCCTGTTTTTCACAATTCACTTAGTTTTTAGTAACGACACAACATATTGTACGGGTCTAGGTATCTGCCGGAAATGCCATACCTGACCCGGTTGTGTTGATTTTATGTTTCACAATAATTGAGTGATGGTTGGATAATTGTTTGCGCGGTATAACTTTTTGAAGAATG
>CALFIZ010000031.1 GCA_937877575.1 uncultured Marinilabiliales bacterium
GGTAAGTTTTTCCGTCAGTCAGTTCCGACAATATGTTGATACCTTCTTGAAATTCATTGCCATAGCCGTTGAGAATGTACCGGTAGTCCGGTGCAAGCGGGGCACTGTCGAAACATGAGACGAAAATGGCTTTTGGTCTTTTGCGGTAATCGGCGATGCAGCCGAATGGCCTTTGTCTGACAAAGGACCAGAGACCGTATTTCAGTAAAGTCCCGATTATTGATTCCCTGCTGAATATTTCGGGCAGGACGACTGATTCGGAATTGAGTTTGCCGTCGGATTTGATGGTTATATGGTTGATATGGCGTTTTTCGCCTCTGACAATTCTTTCAATTTGTCCGCTTACCGGAGAAACGATGCGGATGTTTTCATCATCTTTGGAGCAGAAAACTGTGGTTCCGGCCATTACCGGGTCGCCTTCTCCGACCGACAGTTTCGGTGTTATCCAATGGAAGTCGTCGGGACGGATGGCATAGATATCAGTATGGTAATCATCTATCTGAAGTGAGGCGGTCCCATCGATTTTAATGTTGAGACCTTTGTTTATCTTGTGTATTGTTTCCCGCATTAGCTTTTATAAGGTGATTATTTAGGCGCAAAGATAAGAAAATATGTTCAAAGGAGGGGCGATTTAAAAAAATTTCTAAAAAGTTTGTTCAATCGAAAATTATGCTGTACTTTTGCAGGCTAAAATTTTTGAACTTCTAAATAAACGATTTAAATAGAAAAAACATATAAAGAAATGGCAGCAATTAGCAAATTAAGAAAGCATTCGGTGCTTTTGATGATAGTCATTGGTGGCGCTCTTTTAGCGTTCATTCTCAGTGACTTGGGACGTGGTTCAAGAAGAGACAGTAAGTATTATAATGTCGGGTCGGTCAATGGTGAGAAGATTTCTTCCTCCGACTTCAACAAGGAGGTTGACAACATTACCAACATCAGGTCTTTCAATACCGATCCTAAGACATTATCAGAAATGTCGTATCAAATCAGAGAATCTGTATGGAACGACATGGTCAGACAGAGTTTGCTTAACGATGAGTACAAAAAACTTGGTATTAAAGTCACCGACGAGGAGATGAACGACCTCATCAGAGGTTCCGAGCCTCACCAGTACATCGTTTCCAATTTTACTGACCCTAATACCGGTGAAATTAACCGCGCACAGCTTGATTATATCATTCAGAACCTCAACAATTCAAGCGTGGTTCCTGCTACGACAAGGGATTATTATCTTTATCTTGAATCAGCTATCAAAAAGGAAACAGAGGAATCCAAATACAATAATTTGATTTCCAAGGGATATTATATTCCTAACGCTTTCGCTGAAAAGGAATATAAGGAGAAAAACACCAACTACGATGTGGCAATGGTGACCTACAAGTTCAAGGATTATCCTGATTCTCTGTTTATTGTTTCCAATGCTGAATTGTCAAAATATTATAATTCCCATAAAGAGGAATATAAGACCGACGAAACAAGAAACATTGCTTACGTTGTTAGGGATATAGTTCCGACACAGGAAGACAGAGCCAAGTTGGTCTCCAATGTGAATGACCTTTACAAGGAATTTGTTAATGAAGAAAATATCGGACAGTTTCTCGCAGCAGAGTCAGAAATTACTTTCGACACAACATGGAAGAAACGTGATGACCTTATTTCAGGCATTGCCGCAAGAACTTTCGATACAAATCCCAATTATCCGATGATTGCTCCTTTCACAGAAGGTGATGCTTTATATTTCGGTAAGGTTCTTGCACAGGCTAATCGTCCTGATTCACTTAGAGCTTCACATATCCTTATAGCTTACAATGGCGCTTACAATTCAAGCGCAACAAGAACCAAGGAACAGGCAAAGGCTACAGCCGACAGTCTCGCAAATGTTTTGAAGAAGAATTCTTCAAACTTCGCTGACCTTGCATCTCAGATGTCAGATGACCCGTCAGCAAAGGAAAACAAGGGTGACCTCGACTGGTTCACTGATGGTACTATGGTTTATCCTTTCAACGAATATGTGGTTGATAATAAGGTGGGTACTATTGGTGTTGTTGAAACAATATTCGGTTATCATGTAATTAAGATTGACGACAAGACTGCTGCCATTCCAAAGGCGCAAGTTGCGGTTTTCCAACGTAATATAGTTCCAAGTAACGAGACTTATCAGCGTGAGTATATGGATTTCAGCGCATTTGCTGCAAACTGCAAGAATTTCGATGAACTCATGCTCTCAGCTTCCGATAAAGGCTACAACATCAAATATTTCGACAATGCACAGAGAATGGCAGAAGGCATTTCAGGTGTTCAAGGCACACGTGAAATCATCCGTTGGGCTTTCGAAAGCAACACTAAGGAAAAACAGATATCCAGAGTTTATGACCTTACAGACAAACTTATTGTTGCATCAGTTACCGACATTCATCCGGAAGGTTATCTTTCCATGGAAGATGTCAGAAGCCGTATCACTCCGTTGGTAATCAGAAACAAGAAGGCTGACAAGGCTAATGCTGAATTGAAAGACATGATGCAGGGCTGCGCCTCATTACAACAGCTTGCAGGCAAACTCAACACCACCATTGATAGTGCCGTTGTCAGTTGCAATATCTCCAACATAGCCAAGTATGGTTCAGAACCAAGGGTAATTGGCTCAATGGTTGCGGCACCTGAAAATCAGATTGTGGGACCGGTTGCCGGTGACCAGGCATCATACGTGTTTGTAAAGACATTAAAGAGCAATCCTGATGAAAAGACTGATTTCACCGCTGACCGTCAGATCGGAAGAGCGTCGTGTAGGGAAAGAG
>CALFIZ010000032.1 GCA_937877575.1 uncultured Marinilabiliales bacterium
GATTCGGAATTCAGCTTCTGCGACGTGTACTGCCCGTTGTCCTTCGGTGGTGCAAGAGCTTGCGAAGCACGCGTGTGGGCAGGATTCATGAAAGCCAACAGAAGCCAGATGGCTGAATATGAAGATTATGCAAGAGGTGACAACCTCAAGCACCGCTTCCCGCTGTGGATTCAGCCTGACCGTAAACTTACGCTTTTCGATGTCTATGACATCATGCGCGACCATTATGAGGGCACCACTATGGATATGAGAAACGACATCGGTGCCGGACCTTATGCATGTCCTTACCGCTGGCGTCCTATGGACTGGAAACTTGACGGTAAGACTTACCTTCACGAGAGAGCCACTTCCACACAGCAGACAGGCTTCTCTTTCGTCTCACAGTCACGCAGCTGGCTGCCCGATGCTGTCGGCGGAATAATCTGGTGGGGCGTCGATGACACCTATTCGTCATGCTATATCCCCATGTATGCCTGCATGACAAGGATTCCGGAAAACGTGAAGGTGGGCAACGGCTCCATGCTCGAATATTCCTCGACTTCATTGTTCTGGACGTTCAATAAGGTCTCGAATTTTGTCTATTCGCGTTACTGCGACATGATTGCTGATGTTCAGAAAGTTCAGAAACGTCTTGAGACTCAATTTTATAACGAAGTTATGAGTCTCGAGCCCAAACTCGTCAACGCATATTTCACCGATCCTAACGATGCTGTGGCGATGATGACTGACTTCTCGGCGGAGAAAACTCTGCAAACATATAACGAATGGGAAAATCTGTTTGTGTATCTGCTTGTAAAGTACATGGATGGCAATATCAAATACGAAAAGAACGGACAGTTTGAGACCAACGGCATTGATGCCAATCAGGCTAAATTCCCCATGCAGCCTGAATATCCTGAGAAATGGTATCGTACTATAGTTAACGATTGTGGCAACAATATTATGTCCAAATAGTAACTTCCTAATTATTAATTATTTTCCTTACAGATAGCCGTAGCTTGTTAATAAAGTTGTTGAAAAAGCAAATTTTTTTCTTCATTTTTGTTTACACAATGAAAAATATGGTTATCTTTGCACCTCGGAATAAAAGGTTTTTTACTTTAGATGAGAAATACAAGATGATTAAATAATATTAATAACCAATTAATAACCAAATTAATAACTAAATTATTAATCATGAAGAAATTCTTATTATTTTTAGCAATGGCGTGCGTAGTTCCATTTATGGGACATGCACAGGAGTTTTCAGTAGGCAAAGCTGACAAGGCTTCTGCTTCTCAGGAAACCCAAATTCAGAAGGTTGCCAATGCAACAGTTAACGGTATGTCAACCACCGCTGCTGTTTCAATGGAAGACCAATCTCTCCTCGAAGATGCTCTCAAAGAAGATCAGATTCGTAACTCCAAGGAAACTGTTCAGCCTTCATTCGGCTTGGCAGGCAAGACTAACACTCAAGCTTTCAATGTAAGAAACGACAAGAGCGAAACCTCACAGGCTATGGTCCAGTTGAGTGGTTCTGACTTTTATCAATTCACACTGAATGCTCCTGCAAATGCAACTCCTTATGGAACTTCATGGGCACAGTTCTGCAACGGTGCTGAATATTATTTAGGTCAGTATTATGTTTCATCAAATACTGGTGAATTCCTTCAGCTTGACCCTTCAACAGGTGCTGTAACAACTATCGCAACAGGTAATGCTTTCCAGAGCATAGCTTACAACCCTGCTGACGGTCAGATGTACGGTCTTGTTCTCGGTACAGCTCCAGTTCTGTACATCGTTGATGTTACATCAGGTACAGGTACCTATCAGACAGCAGTTAACACAGGCAACTTCATCCTCGGTATTGACATTGACAACAATGGTCGTGGTTTCATGATTGATGCAGGTGTAAACGGTATTACTGAATTTAGCCTTGCTACCGGTGAAATCCTCGGTTCAATTGAATGCGGCTTCAATATCAACTATGGTCAGGATCTGGCTACAGACCGTGAAACCAATGAAACATATTGGGCAGCTTACAATGCTACCGCATACTCTCCGCAGTTATACAAATATGATTTCGATGCTGCTGAATTCACTCTCATAGGCACATTCGCAGGCCAGGCTTCAGCTTTTGCAACAGCAACTGACGCTAATCCTAATCTGCCTTCAGCTCCAACAGATCTCACCCTTTCAAAGAACGGTGAAGAACTCGTTGTCAATATGACATGGGTTAACCCGACAACAACAATGGGCGGTGATCCTCTCGACAATGTTTCAATTTATGTTAAGAGAAACGGTACCACTATTGCCACATTCACAAATGTTGCTCTCGGCGGCAATATGAGTTATGTTGATGATGCTATACCTGCAGCAGGCAGTTATACATATACAGTACAGGCTTTCAACGAAGAGGGTATAGGCGGCTCAATAAGCGGTTCCATCCTCGTTGGCGGTATGTGTACTTATCATGTTGACATGCAAGACTCATTCGGTGATGGTTGGAACGGTGCAGCTATCAACATTACTGACGAAGACGGTAATGTTCTCGCTTCTTGCACATTGGCTTCAGGCAGCAGCGGAAGTGCTGATGTAACCATCCCTACAGGTCAATATGTTAATATGGTATGGGTTGCTGGTTCATGGGACAGCGAATGTTCATTCCAGTTCTACTATCCTTGGAACGAACTCCTTTATGAAGCTTCATATCCAGCAGCTGGTATCCTTACTTCATGGAACAACACTTGTGTTCCTCCTACATGTCCAAAGCCTACACAGTTCGTTTGCCAAGGTTCTACCGACACAGAGGCTACATTCTCATGGCTTGAGAACGGTACGGCAACAGCATGGAACATTGAATATGGTCCTATAGGATTCAACCACGGAACAGGAACAACAGTGGCTGTCACTACAAATCCTGCTACTCTTACAGGTCTCGTTCCTGGCACATCATATCAGGCATACGTACAGTCCAACTGCGGCGGCGGTGACCTTTCCGACTGGTCAAATGTTGCCGGCTTCCAGACAGCAGTTTCCTGCGGTGAAGGTTTCACAGCAGTTAACGCTCAAATCGGTGACGGTACAATCACATCATATCAGATTCCTTTCAACACTTTCTACAACTACTCAATAGTTCAGGAACTCTACACAGCTGAAGAATTAATGGAACAGGGTGCTTTCTTCGGTGAAATCCACACCATTTCCTTCCAGTATTTCCACGCAACACCTATTTCTGACCTCGATGTTCAGATTTACATGAAGAATGTTGAAGAAACTTCACTTTCCGGTTGGATTTTAGATGACCTGACACTTGTTTATGACGACATGCTCTCACTTGACAATACAGGTGCCAACTACTATCAGGACATTCAGTTGCAGACCCCATTCGTATATGATGGCGCAAGCAGCGTTTTGGTTTATTTCGTATATGGCCACAACCCATATTTCAACTCAAATGCAAGATTCTATCTGCACGACACAGATGCTACACGCACTCTGTATGCTTATCGTGACAGTTCACCATACGATCCAACAAATCCTGGTGTTAATCCATATACTTTAGCAAGACGTACTAACATGCACTTCGGTATGTGTGTTACTGAACCAGAATACGTAACAGTTTCAGGTACAGTTACATCATCATACACCAACAACCCAGTTGCAGGTGCAACTGTTAAATTCCAGGGTGCTCTTGGTTCAACAGTTACAACTGATGCAAACGGTGCATATTCACTCGAACTCGTTCAGCTCTTTAACTATACAGTAACAGCAACAGCTGCTGGTTTCAACACTTATACAGCAACTTACGCTGCTCCTGCAACACCAACAGCTACTTACAACTTCCAGATGAACCAGCCGGCTATGGTTGTCAATCCTACAGAAGTTGTTGCTTCATGCTACTACATGCAGAGCGCAACTGTTGACGTAACAATCAGCAACCCTGGTACAGGTTTACTGACATGGAACGGCACATGCATCATGGATGACGCTGAAAAGGGCCTTGAAACACCAGCTCACGTAGCAATCAGCGGTCAGGACCTTTACAACTTCACCCTTAACAATCCTGAAGGTGCAGTTGCAGCAGGTTTCGGCGGTTCAGAATTCATGAACACATCAGTTTATGTTGACGGTGTAACATACTTCGCAACATCAACAAGCGGCCAGTTCGGTATTATCGACTATGAAAACGGTTCAGTTGATGTAATCAAGACAGGTAACGCTTGCGGCGGTATCACTTACAACCCGGCTGACGGCAACCTCTACGGTGTTGTTTTAGGCGCAGGTACCACAGTTTACACAATCGATCCTCAGACCGGTGCTGAAACAGCTGTTGTCTCAGCTCCAAACAGCAACTTCATCTTAGGTGCTGCCATGAACGCTGACGGTCGTCTGTTCTTAATCGACGCTGAAATCGACGGTGTGTCAGAAATGGACCTCACAACCGGTGAATTCACAAGCATCTGGGCAGGTGGCTGGCAAGTCAACTACGGTCAGGATATGGAATTTGATTTCGAAGACAACCTCCTCTACTGGGCAGCATTCAACAATACAGCATTTGCAGCACAGTTATGGCAGGTTAACGTTGATGAAGGCACAGCTGTACAGATCGGCACATTCGCTGACCAGGCTTCCTGCTTATCAATTGAAACATCTTCAAACGCTGCAGGTCCATGGTTAACAATCGCTCCTAAGAAGGGTGAAGTTGCTGCCGGTGGTGATGGCGTATTCACAGTAACAATGGATGGTTGGCATGCTGATCAGGGTGTCTTCACAGGTCACATTGAACTTGCTAACAACACTCCTGAAGGTACAGTTAACGTTCCTGTAACATTCACAATCCTCGCTCCATTATGCGACTATCCTACAAACTTGACAGGTGAAATCGTTGATTACAACAATGTTTATCTGACATGGGATGATCCAGCAGGTTGCGATGCCATCTACATTTACTACGGTGCTGAACGTGAACCGTTCGTAATTCTCGAACCAGGTGAGGAAGCTTATCTTGATGAAGCCCTCAAACCAGGCGTATATTCATACAACGTAAGAGCTCACTATGCTGACGGTTGCGTTTCAATGTCTGAATCAGAACTCACATTCGAATGCGTACAGCCATACAGACTCGTTGAAGGTCATGTCTATTCAACAATGGACAACAGTGACATCGCTGGTGCTGTCATCACATTCACAGGTACAACCCCATTCGGCGCACGCACAGTTGTTGCCGTATCAGACGATGAAGGTTTGTATTCAGCAAATGTATTCGACGGTACGTATGTTGTCACAGCTGTTGCTGACGGTTTCAACGTATATACCATCAATGAATATACAATCGAACCATTCGGTCCTTATACTCTCAACTTCCCAATGGAACAGCCGGCTGTTTCACTCAGCGACTATGAAGTCACCATCACAACCGGTTACATGAACCAGGGTATCCACACAATGACTGTCACCAACAACGGTACCGGTGAACTGACATGGAGTGTTGACATTGAAACCCTTGACAAGGCTCCTAAGTCAGTTGAATCAGTTGCTCACGTAGCAATCAGCGGTCAGGATCTCTACAACTTCACCCTCGGTGACCCGGCAGGTGCAGTTGCAGCAGGTTTCGGCGGTTCAGAATTCATGAACACAGCAGTTTATGTTGACGGTGTAACATACTTCGCAACATCAACAAGCGGCCAGTTCGGTATTATCGACTATGAAAACGGTTCAGTTGATGTAATCAAGACAGGTAACGCTTGCGGCGGTATCACTTACAACCCGGCTGACGGCAACCTCTACGGTGTTGTTTTAGGCGCAGGTACCACAGTTTACACAATCGATCCTCAGACCGGTGCTGAAACAGCTGTTGTCTCAGCTCCAAACAGCAACTTCATCTTAGGTGCTGCCATGAACGCTGACGGTCGTCTGTTCTTAATCGACGCTGAAATCGACGGTGTGTCAGAAATGGACCTCACAACCGGTGAATTCACAAGCATCTGGGCAGGTGGCTGGCAAGTCAACTACGGTCAGGATATGGAATTTGATTTCGAAGACAACCTCCTCTACTGGGCAGCATTCAACAATACAGCATTTGCAGCACAGTTATGGCAGGTTAACGTTGATGAAGGCACAGCTGTACAGATCGGCACATTCGCTGACCAGGCTTCCTGCTTCTCAATCGAAACCAAATCATATTCATGGTTAACAGCTGCTCCAAAGGCCGGTGTAGTCCCTGCAGGCGAGTCCGGAACATTCGACCTCGTCGCTGACGGTTGGTATGCTGAATACGGAACATTCAATGCAAACGTTACATTCAAGAACAATTCATTAACTCCAAATATCGTTGTTCCTGTAACATTCATCATCAATCCACCGGATTGTGCTCCTGTTCAGAACCTCACCGGCACAGTTGAAGACTTCAACGATTTCTATATCACATGGAATGCACCTGCAGAAAATCCTGAAGATGTTATCGCTTACGGTATCTACCACGGTGACGACAAGGTTCCATTCGCACAGGTTGATCCATCAGAATTCGAATTCGTTCTCGAAGACAACGCTCCTGGCACATATTACTACAGAGTACGTGCAATCTATGCTGACGGTTGCGTATCAATGAGTGACGTATTACTCGAACTCACAGCTGTTGAAGCATTCGGTACAGTTTACGGTGTCGTAACAGACGCATTCAACGGTCAGGTTATCGTCGGCGCAACAGTTAAATTCGGTGGCGCATTCCAGACAGTAACAGATGAAAACGGTGAATTCTCAATGGATGTAACACAAGGTTACTACACAGTAAGAGTTTCCGCTGACTCATACAAGACATACGTTGAAGAAAACGTTTATGTTGACGTATATGACAACCCAATGGACTTCGAACTCACAAGCCTGTATGCACCAGTACAGAACCTTGCAGCAGTTGAAGAAAGCGGTGATGTTATCCTGACATGGGACGCTCCTGCAACAGACGACAAGGCTGCCAAGAGAGGCAACGACCATCCATTCATAGCTGAAACATCAACAGCCAATGCAACATTAACAGCTGCTCCTGCATCAACATCAGAAGCTTACAATGTTAATCCTTCAAAGGCTGAAGACGCTATGGCTTTGGCTGCTCATAACACAGAACTCGGTCACTTCACATTGAATGCTCCGGCTAACTGGACAAGCTATGGCGTAAGCGGTTCAGAATTCATGAACACTGCAGCATACTATGATGGCATGTTCTACTTCTCAACATCAACATCAGGCCAGTTCGGTACAATCGACCCGGAAACCGGTGCTGTCAATGTCATCAAGTCAGGTAACGCTTCAGGTGGTATTGCTTACAATGCAGCTGACGGTTCACTCTATGGTATCGTTTTGGGCGCAAGCTCAGTTATCTACACAATTGATGCTGCAACAGGTGTTGAAACATTCGTTGCTAACATCAATGCAGCTAATTTCCTGTTAGGCTGCACATTCGATGCTACAGGTCGTCTGTTCGTCATCGATGCTGAAGTTGACGGTATTTCTGAAATTGATCCTGCAACAGGTGAACTTATCGGTTCATTAGCTGCCGGCTTCACAGTAAACTATGGTCAGGATATGGACGTTGATCTCGAACTGAATGAGACCTACTGGTTTGCATACAATGCAACTGCTTATGCAGCTCAGCTCTACAAGTTCAACTTCGACGAAGGCACTATGGAACTCATCGGCACCGGTGCAGCACAGACATCATGCTTCGCAATCGTAAGTGAAGCTGTCAGCGCTGAAGTTACCGGTTACATGGTAGAACGTGACGGTGAAGAAATCGCAACAGTTGGTCCTACAACATTGACATACGTTGACCAGAATGTTGATTTCGGTGATCATACATACTGCGTAACAGCTATCTATGAAGACATCCTTTCAGCACCAGCATGTGTAACCATAGACATGGGTCTCCTCGGCGATGCTAACGGTGACGGTTTGATTAACGTTGGTGACGTATCAGCCATCGTTTCTTACACCATGTTCCAGAACCCGCAGCCATTCTACTTCAAGAATGCTGATGTTAACGGTGATGGTATCATCAATGTAGGTGACGTCAGCGGTACTATCTTAATCATCTTCGGCGGAAAGAGCACATGCGAAACCGGTGAAGTTGAATATCAGATTGAAAACGGCATCCTCTACATGTACAATGCAGCTCCTGTCAGCGCACTGCAAATCGCTCTTACCGAAGGCAGCGACGTTGAAATTAAGGACTTCATTGTCAATCAGGGTATGACACCTGACGGTTACATGGTTATCGCTTACAACTTCGAAGGTATCGAATTCGAAGCCGGTGTACACGCACTCTTCCAAGTTAACGATGCTGAAGTCAACTACTTCCTCGCATCCAACGCTTGCGGTGACGTTACAGACGGTCGCGACGGTGCTTTCTTAGGTATCAACGACAACACCATGGCTCCTGCTTATCCTAACCCATTCAGCACATCTGTTACAATCAGCAACAATGCAAATGCTGAGTTCGTAGTGACAAGCATGACCGGTCAGGTTGTTTACAGAGCTGCTACATCAAGCGACTTTGTATGGACTCCGGATAATGTAAACAGCGGTGTTTATTTCATCAATGTTTATGTTGACGGTGTTAAGACCCAGACATCAAAGGTTGTTTATCAGAAGTAATTTCTAAATAAATAACTATACGGAAAAAGGCACTGAAATTTTTTCAGTGCCTTTTTTTTTATTTTCAAATAAAATGCTATTTTTGCAAGATAATTATAAATGGATATTTGTGCTTGGGCGAAAAAAATGCCTTGGTCCTTAACTATATGATAATTAGAAATATAAACAAATAATAGTTAAATTATGAAGAAACTTTTATTATTACTTCTCATACCTTTTTTAGGTATGACCACAACATTGAAGGCAGATAATGTCTTGTCAATTGGTGATTATCAAGGAGATCCTGGTGATGTCATCACTGTGTCAGTGAGTTTGGCAAATGATGAAAACAACATAGCAGGTTTCCAGTTTGATGTCCCGATGAACGGGTTTTCATTCGTCAACGGTTCTGCTGTAAAGTCGAGCAGATTGCCGGCTCAGTTCATTCTGCTTGCGCAGATTGTTGCCAACGGTAATTTACGTGTTCTTGCCTATTCAATGCCGGGAACCAACATCCCCGGTAATGATGGTGAAATCATGACATTCCAGATTACATTAGGGGATACAGAAGGTGTTTTCCCTATTGAGCTCGAACAAATGGTGTTAAGCGATATTCAAGGTCACACTCTTGATGTGTCAGGTATAAATGGCAGCGTAATAATCGGTAATCCTACCGTTACCTACGATATCACCTTGTCAGCTAATCCAGCAGACGGCGGTTCAGTAAACGGTGCCGGGACTTACGAGGAGGGTACGAGTGTTACAGTTACAGCTACTCCTGCCGAGGGATATTCTTTCGTTAACTGGACAGAAGATGGTACTGCAGTATCCGCAGATGCTGCTTATACTTTCACAATTTCAGGAAATCGCACACTTGTTGCCAATTTCAATGTTGTAATCCCTACAGTCAACATTCTTTCGATTGGTGATTACAGCGCAATAAGCGGTGCTGAAACTACTATCAGCGTAAATCTTAACAACAGCGATGATGTTGTTGCATTCCAGCTTGATATTCCTTTGGATGCTTCATTATCATACGTTTCAGGTTCAGCTGCTTTGACTTCAAGAGCTACTGCAAATCACTTTATGACAGCTCAGGTCGTAAGCAACAACACTCTCAGATTCATAGTTTATTCAATGCCTTCCACTCCTTTTATCGGTGAAAACGGCGCTATCGTGACTTTTGATATTACCGGCTCGGTTGCAGGAACTTACGCATTGGATATGACTAATGCAATACTGTCAGATGCTCAGGGACAGTCACTTTCAATCGAAATTGTCAATGGCAGCATTGAAATCCTCCCATTGCCTACTTATACAATCAATGCCGGCGTCTATCCTGAAGGTGCAGGTACGGTAACCGGTGCAGGCGAATATGAAGAAGGCGAAACAGCAACTCTGACTGCAACAGCAATCGGAGAATATTATTTTGTTAACTGGACAGAAGGCGAAACAGAGGTTTCAACAGATGCAACATATTCATTTGTTGTTACTGAAGACCGCAACCTCGTTGCAAACTTCACAGCTTCTTCAATGAATATTCTTTCAATCGGTGACTACACTGGTGCTGAGGGTGAGATATTAACTATCGATATTAACCTTGCAAATGAAGATGTGGTTTCAGGATTCCAGTTCGATATTCCTATCAATGAAGGCTTCACTTATGTTGAAGGTTCAATCGTAACGGGTGAGAGATGCAGTCCTTATCACATTATTCTCGCTCAATTAGTCAATAATGGTGCGGCTCTCAGAGTTCTCTGCTATGCAATGCCTCCGGCAAACGTTTCCGGCAATGATGGTGCCATAGCATCATTACAGATTCTTCTCGGTGGAGCAGGCACATACGAACTCGGTCTTACAGGCTGCGTTCTTTCAACAATGACTGGCGGAACACTTCCTGTCATCGGCATCGGCGGTACTCTTACCGTAACAGGCGGCCAGACAGTGACCTACACGGTTACAGCTACAGTAAACCCGGTTGGTGCAGGTACAGTAACCGGTGCAGGCGAATATGAAGAAGGCGAAACAGCAACTTTGGTTGCAACAGCTAATTCAGGCTATGATTTCGTAAATTGGACAGAAGGCGGTACAGAAGTTTCAACAGATGCAACATATTCATTTGTGGTTACCGGAGACCGTGCCCTTGTCGCAAACTTCGAAATTCCTGTTGTTTATTATACTGTCACAGCTACAGTAAACCCAGCCGGTACAGGCACAGTAACCGGTGCAGGTGTATATGAAGAAGGCGCAACAGCAACATTGGCTGCTACAGCTTCATCAGGTTTCTACTTCGTGAACTGGACAGAAAACGGCACTGTCGTTTCAAATTCAGAAGTTTATTCATTTGTGGTTACCGAAGATCGCAACCTCGTTGCAAACTTCACACAATTTGAAGGCAACTATCTGTCAATCGGCAATTACAATGGCGTTTATAACCAAACAATTACCGCAGGTGTCAATTTGACCAACGGTGATGAGGTCGCAGGTCTCCAGATGGATATTCCTTTGGATGATAACTTGACATACGCTGAAGGTACAATTGCTTTGACCGATAGAGCTACAGCTAATCATGTGATTTATGCCGGAATGGTAAGCAACCACGTATTACGTGTCATTGTCTATTCAATGCCTTCAACTCCATTCATCGGAACTACAGGTGATATCTTCACATTTGGTCTCACATTAGGCACTGAATCAGGTATATTCCCATTACCTGTTGAAAATGCAATCCTTTCCGATGTAAGCGGCAATTCACTGCCTGTTGATGCAAGCAACGGCAGCGTAACTGTTGTTGAACCTGAAATGTTTGAAATCACAGCAACTGCAGTTCCTAACGCAGCTGCTATAATCGAAGGTGTAGGCATACATGCAGAACAGTCAACAGCAACTCTTACGGTAATCACAAACACCGGTTATGAATTTGTTAACTGGACTGAAAACGGTGAAGTCATTTCAACAGATGAAACTATTTCATTCGTTGTTCTGTCTGACCGTCATTTCGTTGTAAACTTCAACGTAACTGCAGGCAACATACTGTCAATCGGTGATGAATCAGGTCTTATCAATACCAATACCACAATATCCGTCAACATGGACAATGTTGATGGCGTATCAGGACTTCAGTTCGATGTCGTACTTCCTGAAGGCATCACATACGTTGACGGCTCAGCAGCTTTGACCGACCGTGCTTCTGCAAACCACATTCTGGTTGCGGGCATGATTAATCCTGTTACCCTCAGGTTTTTGGCATACGCAATGCCATACGGCTACTTCTCAGGAACAACCGGTGATGTTGTGACATTCCAGGTTACCGGTTCCGAAGAAGGCACATACGCTCTGCCGATAGACAATCCTGCTCTTTCAGATCACTATGGCAATCTGCTTCCTGTCGGCACCTACGATGGTACTTTAACTCTTACCAATCAGATTCAACCTCAGACTTATACTATCACAGCAGCTGCAAATCCTGCTGAAGGCGGTACTGTAACGGGTGCAGGCGAATATAATGAAGGCACAATAGCAACATTGGTTGCAACATCGGCTACCGGCTACTATTTCGCTAACTGGACAGAAGACGGTAATGTTGTATCGACAAGTTCAACCTATTCATTCATAGTAACATCTGACCGTGCATTGGTTGCCAACTTCACAGAGGCATCAAGCAATATGATGATATTGTCAAATGAAAGCGGTACCGACGGCAGTACGGTAACTATGAGTGTGGACATGATTAACCTCGTTGATATCTCCGGATTCCAGTTTGATATTGTGATGAATGAACACATTTCGTTTGTGGAAGGTTCAGTAGCTCTTACCGAGCGTGCCACTCCATACCACATCCTGATTGCCCAGCTCGTCCAAGACGGCGCAATCTTGCGTGTATTATGTTATTCAATGCCTGGTGCTAATTTCGAAGGACACAGCGGACCTATCGCAACGTTTGACTTGGTAATAACCGGTGAAGAAGGTGTTACATACACAGTAGATCTTGACAATGCTGTCATCTCAACAATTCAGGGTCATACACCTGAAGTCATTGCAATTGACGGTAGTGTAACCGTAATCCCTGGCGGATATTACACTATCACCACTACAGCAAATCCATCTGAAGGCGGTTCAGTCATGGGCGGTGGCATTTATTATCCTGGCGATGTTGTAACTGTTTATGCATCAGCAGCTGACGGTTATGAATTTGCAAATTGGACAGAAGACGGTGTGATTGTTTCAACAACAGCATCATATACGTTCACAGCAGAAGGTGACCGTAACCTCGTTGCAAACTTCACTCCTGTGGCAACTGACATGTATCACATCTATTTAGTATGCAGCCCATATCAAGGCGGTTTTGCAACCGGTGGCGGTGTCTATACTTTCGGTGAAGAAATCACAGTAACGGCAACACCAAATACCGGTTACACATTCTACAGTTGGACTGAAAATGGCAGTGTGGTAAGCTACTCGTCATCATATTCATTTGTTGTGACTGCAGACCGTACTCTTACAGCCGTATTCCAGCCAAAGAACTACACAGTTACAGCAACTGCTAATCCTACACAGGGTGGTACTGTTACAGGTTCAGGTATGTATCCATACGGAAACATAGCTACAGTAACTGCTGCTCCTCATACCGGTTACAATTTTGTGAGCTGGTCAATCAACGGTGAAATAGTATCACTTGAGCCAAGTTACAGCTTCACTGTATTTGCTGATGTATTCGTAACAGGTAACTTTGAAAAGAAGAACATGACAGTTGCTCTTACTGCAGTTCCTGTAAATGCAGCAGAAACACTTACCGGTGCAGGAGTATATAAATATGGTACAAGCGTAACCATCAGCACATCACCGGTCACCGGCTATGATTTCGTTAATTGGACAGAATATGGCGATGTTATATCAACAAATGCTTCATATACATTCACAATTACGGATAATCATTCCTTCACAGCAAACTTCACACTGAAGACATTTGATGTTACCACATCAGTAGTCCCAGCTGCAGGCGGTTCAGTTACAGGTGCCGGCTCTTACTATTATAATCAAGAGGTCACACTGTTTGCAACTCCTAATACAGGTTATTCATTCCTTAACTGGAGTGTCAACGGAACAATCGTTTCAAATCAGCCTCAATACATATTCCAGATAACTCAGGATGTGAATTTTGTTGCAACATTTGAAATCAACACCTATTACGTTTCAATCAATGTTACACCTTACAATGGTGGTACAGCAAGCGGCGAAGGTTATTATGATTATGGCACAAGAGTTACAGTACATGCAACTCCTAACGAAAACTACAGATTCGTCGAATGGATGGTTAACAATGAATCAGTTTCAACAAATGAGTCTTATACATTCACAATCAGTGAAGACATGAGATTCATAGCTGTATTCAGCTATGATGATGGTATTGATCCAAATTCATCACTTAATGCATCCGTTTATCCTAACCCGACAACCGACATCGTCAATGTCAAGTGCGAAGGCATGAAGAACATCTTGATTCTGACTAACAATGGCGAAAAGGTTAATTCGATTTCCGAAATCAATGCCAACGAGTATCCAATTGACATGACACAGTATGGCAGTGGTACATATATAATCAGAATTGAGACAACTTACGGTATCATTACCAAGAAGTTTGTCAAGATGTAAAAATTGATTGTATAATCAAAAAAAGCGACTTGATCCTCTTGGCCGGCGATATTCTTTTCCACATAGGCTCTTTCGTTTCCCCGCTCATCAAAAATACGGGTCCGGTATTTAAAAGAAAAATCATAAATGCTACTCGGATCATTGATAGCATTTCCTCCTTTATAATTTGGTCGAAAAAAATAGCTACTAACCTCTGGTACTTGTCCATTGGTTAGTAGCATTATATTTACAATTATGCAAAAAGTCAATGAATTAATTATCTTTCATCATCTCCTGCATTTGGATCTGATTGCTCTTCATTGCTCTTTACTCCATACATAAGCTCATTATATTTATCAATTTTATCTTTTGCTGATTTTTTTAATCTTACATCCATTTCTGCATACTGTTGTTGGTTATCTGTTCGTAGTATTCCATTTTGAAACTTAATATAGAAATCATAAAAAATTGTTTTTAGCTCTTGATCTGTTACATCATATGATTTCATTAATTCAGCCATTTC
>CALFIZ010000033.1 GCA_937877575.1 uncultured Marinilabiliales bacterium
CATCCTGGAAGATCTTGATAGCCTCAGGCAGTGAAGGCATGTTGGCACCCTCGGCAACGGCAATCACACCGTTCTTTAAAGGACGAATAGCTTGAATTTGTCCGGGAGTTTTTCCCAGCATTTGTTCATGTCATAAATGACATCATCAGCTTCCGAAAGTTTTTCTTCCGGTATCATCATGTAAAAAGACTTGTAATATTCCAAAGCCTTATCGTAGTGGCCAAGACAATAGTAGCAGTGTGCGAGATGGTATGCCGACATTCTGCTTTCCTCGAATTTCATTGCTTTGCGGTACCATTTTACAGCAATATCGTAGTGGCGCATCGCACGATAGATGTCGCCTTTCATAGCGCATACCGGCCCTTCGTATTCAGGGCTGATATCAATATTCTTGGAAGTGATTATCCTCATTGACTTCCTATAGTCTTTTTTCAGGTAGTAATATTTTGAGAGATAAAGCATTATCGCACAGTCGCGCGGATATGTCTCCACGGCCTGAAACATTGCATATCTGAACTTGTTTTCATCGTATGAGGTATAAAAGAAGTGATCAAGAATGACGAGAAATTCATGCTCGGTCCATTCATGATAAGTCTTACTTTCATAACACTTGTTGAAATAGCGTATTAATTTTGTCACAGAACTCATTGTCAAACTTTTAAACTCACAGGGTACCGGTTTTCACATTGGCTCTTACATATAGGTTGACAATATTAGGCTGTGCATTGGTGACGACTTTCACCACCTTATTCTGGAATCCGACTACGCCTGAAGGGTCAAACGACACCTCAATCCTCCCCTCTTCGCCAGGTTTGATGACGCTTTGCGGGATTTTGGCGCTGGTGCATTTGCATCCTGATGTCGCCGATGAAATGAGGAGGTCGGATTTGCCTTCATTCTTGAATTTGAAAGCATACATAACCGTTTCCCCCTGTTGCAGTTCTCCGAAATCATGCGATGTGGTATTGAAAGTGATTACAGGCAATGACGTGTTGTCACCCGCGCCATTGGCAGTGTTAGGGTTGTTGACCAATGACGGGGAAAGCTTATTGTTTTTCGGACCGCAACCGGCAGCCAGCAGGCATACGGAAATCAGGACAACTATATTTAATATTTTTCCATTCATAGCAATATCAGCGGATTACATCAGGCCACGTCCTGTCTTGCGGATTTCACCTGATTCTGTCAAATCGGTAATCAGCTTATCGAGTACGCCGTTAATGAAAATCTTGCTTTTCGATGAACTGAAAGCCTTTGACATTTCAATATATTCATTAATAGTAACTTTTATCGGTATCGACGGGAATTCAGTCAGTTCTGTAATGGCCATCTGCAGGATTATTACATCTGCAGTAGCGATTCTGTCCATTTCCCAGTTTATAATCTTACCTTTTATAAGTTCCAACGTATGTTCCTTGATTTTAATTGTGTTGCACAAGAGTTCACGCGCGAAGGTCTTGTCCTCCTCATACTGGGCGGTTTCCTTCTGCATCATGGACTGCTCTATTTTAGCATCGGTTCCAAAATTAGGCGTAATGTTGTCAAAAAACTTCATCAAAGTGAACTGTGAAAGGAAGAAGTCGGTGTACCAGTAAATATTTTTTGTTTCGTATAAATCGATGAGAAAATAGTCTTCGAATATAAAATTCTGAAAAATGTCAACGACGAATTTTTTGTCATTAGCGTAGTCATCGGATGATGCAAGATAAGCCGCATAATCCTCTGAAGACTTGACAGCGTTGTAGATACGGCGGATAGCCTCCCCGTGTTCCAGCCATGAGACGTGGAAATCATCAAGCAGCTGCTTATAGTTTCTGTTATCATTCAGCTGAACGATGACGCGGTTATTCAGGAAACGGAGGTTGGGATTGAGGTCTTCTTCCGTCGTCCCAGGAGATCAAAGAGCAGAAGCGGGATCGGATCAGCACCTATGTGAACTATGTTCCCACCGCCAAGTATGTGGAGGGCTGCAAGGGCATCTGGACCGTGAAGGCCGACATCTATCTGCCCTGCGCCACCCAGAATGAGATCGACGCGGAATCCGCCCAGGCCATTGTGGACAACGGCGCCATCGGCGTATTCGAGGGCTCCAATATGCCCTGCAC
>CALFIZ010000034.1 GCA_937877575.1 uncultured Marinilabiliales bacterium
TACATAACGGCAATTATTAATATATTTGCAAAAAATAAAATATGAAAAATATGAAAAAGTACTTAGCAGAAATGTTTGGAACCATGGTTTTGGTTCTTTTAGGATGCGGTACAGCCGTCAGTTTAAATTGCGGCAGCAACACCGCATCGGTAATCGGCACAGCATGTGCTTTCGGTCTTGCAGTAGTGGCCATGGCTTACACCATCGGCAATATTTCAGGATGTCACATTAACCCTGCAATCACACTTGGTTGCTGGATTGCAAAACGCATCAGCGGCAAGGATGCCATAATGTATATGGTATTCCAATGCATTGGAGCCTTCATCGGTTCCGCAATATTAAATCTGATGGTCTCCATGCTTGGAGCCGAAGGTACAACAACCGGTGCAAATGTATGCTCGGAAGGACCAGTAATAGGAATGATTATCGAAATATTCCTGACTTGCGTGTTTGTCCTCGTAGTTCTCGGCACAACTGACTCCAAGAAAGGAGCAGGCAATCTTGCCGGTCTCGCTATCGGCATTTCATTGATAGTAGTTCATTTGGTAGGCATTCACTATACAGGCACGTCAGTTAACCCTGCACGTTCACTTGCTCCTGCCGTTTTCGAAGGCGGTGAAGCTCTGAAACAGGTGTGGGCTTACATAGTCGGTCCTTTCATAGGTGCTGTTCTTGCTGCACTCATTTGGTGTCTGATTGGCAGTGAACCTGCTAAAAAATAATATGCATTTTCTTTTCCAATGTATAAAATTTATGGTGAGAGTATCTGGTGATGCTCTCACTTTTTATTTTATAAATCATTATCAGCCAATATTATAATCATGAAAAAACCTTTACTTTTATGTCTAATCGCTGTGGCATGCACCGCATTGTCATCTTGCAGAAACGAAAACAAAAACGTGGAAACCAATTTATTGCTAAAACCATTCAACACCCCTTACGGCGTTCCGCCTTTCGACAAAATCAAAAACAGTGATTTCCTGCCTGCATTTCAATTTGGCATCGACAGGCAAAATGCTGAAATAGAAGCCATTATCAACAACACAGACTCTCCTGATTTTGGAAACACTATCCTGTCTTTCGACAAGTCGGGTGAAGACCTCAACAGAATATCCTCAACTTTCATGGCTCTCTTTGAGAATCACTGCACTCAGGAAATCCAGCAACTTGCTGAAACAATAATCCCGATGCTCTCGCAACATGAAGACAACATCACCATGAACGACCGACTGTTTCAGAAGATAAAAAGCGTTTACGACAACCGCGAAAACCTCAATCTCGACAGCGACCAGATGATGGTCGTCAGCAAATATTACGAGGATTTCGTAAGAAACGGTGCCGATTTAAGTGCTGAAGACAAAGAACAGCTTAAAACGGTCAACTTGCAGTTGTCATCACTCTTTCTGAAATTCAGCAGCAACCTTCTCGCAGAGACAAACAATTTCAAACTTTATATTGACAATCCTGACGACCTTTCCGGTCTTCCCAAGGAAATTGTCGACCAGGCCGCTCTTGCCGCTGAAAACGACGGAAACAAAGGAAAATGGCTGTTTTCTCCGACATTCACCTCAATGCTTCCGTTCCTTCAATTTTCCGACAGAAGGGATTTGAGGGAAAAACTCTATCGCGGCTATTTCATGCGCGGTCTCAACAATAACGCCAACGACAACCGCGAGACTGTTGACAGCATCATCAATCTTCGTGTACGCAAGGCTCATCTCCTCGGTTACGATTCATACGGACAATACCAGATTGCCGCTAATATGGCCAAAGATGCTGATATCGCATATAATTTCATACTTGACATTTACAATCAGGCACTCAAGGTTGCCAAAGACGAAGTCGTTGAAATGCAACAGATTATCAACAAAGAAGGTGACAATTTCAAACTTGCATCCTGGGATTGGTGGTACTATGCGGAAAAGGTCCGCAGAGCCAAATATAACCTTGACGAAAACGAGTTGAAGCCTTATTTCAAACTCGAAAATGTAAGAGACGGCATGTTTCTTCTGACCAATAAACTCTATGGCCTTCAGTTTGAGAAACTTGACGACATTCCGACCTATTACCCTGATGTTGAGGTGTTTAAAGTCACCGAAGCCGACAATGACTTTATAGGTCTCATCTATCTCGACTACTATCCTCGTCCCGAAAAAGGTCAGGGGGCGTGGTGCGAAAGTCTCAGAGTCGGTACTGACGACATCAACGGCAACAGAGTCTATCCTATTGCCACAATAACTTGCAACTTCCCCAAGCCGACAGCAGATGCACCTTCATTACTGACCTTTGACAATGCTGAAACCCTGTTCCATGAATTTGGCCATGCCGTTCAGAATCTCTTCTCATACAACAAATATTCACGTATAAGCGGCAACTTCCCGCGCGACATGGTTGAACTTCCTTCACAGATTATGGAAAACTGGTGCAGCGAGCCTGAAATGCTCCGTCTTTACGCACGCCACTATCAGACAAATGAAGTCATTCCTGACGAACTTATCGACAAAATCGTCAAAAGCAACACCTTCAATACCGGTTTCAACACCACAGAACTGCTTGCGGCTTCACTTCTCGACCTCAAATGGCATGCAAAGACAAATGAAAAAACCGAAGATGTTGTAAAATTTGAAAGTGACTGCATGAAAGAAATCCATCTTATTGATGAAATCCTGCCACGTTACCGTTCAACTTACTTCAAACATATTTTCGACAGTGACGGCTATGCGGCGGGTTACTATGTCTATACATGGGCTGAAGTTCTTGACAAGGATGCTTTCCAAGCATTCAAGGAAACGGGCGACATCTTCAACAAAGAAATCGCCGCCAGATTCCGCAACTATGTCCTGACCAACATCGGCCAGGATGAACCAATGGCACAATACATCAAATTCAGAGGAAAGCAACCATCCAACGAGCCATATTTACGCGCAAGGGGATTAAAATAACATTATGACAACCAATATCATCATTTCCAATCAAACCAACCCGTACCTCAATCTGGCGGTTGAGAACCATCTGTTGAAAACCAACGGCAGGGACACAGTTTCCTTGTTTCTGTGGAAAAACAGGCAGACGGTGGTTATTGGTGCCAATCAGAATCCCTTTTCTGAATGTGATTTGGACAAACTCATCGGTGACGGCGGGTTTCTTGCCCGCCGCAATACCGGTGGCGGTGCCGTTTATCACGACCTTGGCAACCTCAATTTTTCATTTGTCGCACACCAGTCAAACTTCAACGTACTCAAACACTTCTCCGTAATACAGAATGCGCTTTTCGAATACGGACTCCAAACCATCGTTTCCGGTCGCAATGACTTGACCTTCGAGGGCAGGAAATTTTCAGGCAACGCATTCAGCAACAGCAAATCGAACTGTCTTCACCATGGAACCCTGCTGATAAAATCCGATATGGGAAAAATCAGCAGATACCTCATCGTCAAACCTGTGAAACTTATGAAACACGGCGTGAAGTCAGTCGCCAACCGCATTATCAACCTGTCGGAGGTCGCCAATATCACTTCCGACAACATAATGACCCACCTTACAGATGCCTTCGAAAGCATCTATGAAAGCAAGGCAAATATCCTTGATTTCGAAGAGTTGAGTAATGTTCCCGAAGTGCAAAGGACAAGCAATTACTATGGCTCCGAAGAATTTTTATATGGAAAGTGGCGCAGTTTCAACGCCAATTATTCTTTTCAATATGACTGGGGCAATGTGGAAATTGCCATGACCATAGATGAAAAAAAGGCTGTCATCACTTCGATTGAAATCGCTTCCGACAGCCTATATCCTGATGATATCAATCACACCCGTGATCTACTCACCGGTGCAAGCATTCTGACCCCGCCTTCCACCGACGATGCCATAAGCAGGGACATTATCAAATCCCTATACGAAAATTAACTATTTGCGTACCAGTTTATACATAAACGGTTTGGCATTCATGCTCTTGACCGACACAATATAAATGCCCGGATTCCATGATGTCACATCTATCCTCTCCTTGTCGGATTCCGCCTGTTTTGCCATAACCTGCTGACCGATAACATCATAGACAACTATCTGCTCAAGGTTTTCGCCCTTTACGACAAAATATGAATCTGCAGGATTAGGATAAACCATGATGTTGTTGGTCATATCCGCAATGCCATCGAATACTTTTACCTGGGAATCAATCATTTCCGACTCACAGCCGTTGACGGCATAATATGCTGTAACGCCATAGTAATAATTACCGCCCGGAATATTTCTGTCAGTATAGGTATTCGAATTAATCGGTGATTCAGTAAGGAGACTGCCATCTCTGTAAATATAATATCTGGCTCCATCGGCAGCCGGCTCCCAAGTCATGGTAACCGTATTGGGGACGGTTGCATCAAGTTCAAGAGATGAAGGCATGACACAGACCGCATCGACCAGAATCGTTGCCATTTGCGAATAGCAACCGTAATTGTAAATTACTCTTACACCATATTCCGATTCCTCATCATTCGACTGTATTGAGTAAGAAGTTACATTATCCGGCACTGATTCGACAAAATAGCCGTCCTGATAAATCTGGAAGCCAGTGACTGACTGCACATTAGGCTTGCTCCATGAAAGTATCACATTATCGGGATTTACCACGGCACTGAGATTACCAACTGGTTCAAACAATGAGTGGTCGGTATAATTGAAAGTCTGTGAGAAATAGCCGCCGCTTACCCCGTCATTATTGTAAGGGGTGACGCTCCAGGTATAACTTCTGTAATCCAAATTGTCAACTTCCACTTCATTTTCATCGGTTATAAAATCTCTTGAATAATAGTTGCCTCCCTCCATATACGACAATGTCAAAAGATAGTGGTCTCCTGCAGCGTCCCATGAAAAAGTGACTGTATTGTCGCAATTATCGGTTGCCTTCATGTTAGTGACACTGACATCACATGAGGAAGTGGGAATATTGTCAATTATCAGACGGCATCCCATTGCACCATAACCGGATACCGGGACGACATCATTGTTTTCATCAATATAATATGACATCACTTCAGTTTCATCATAGCACAAATCGGAAGTTCCGGTAACCGGTTCGACCATCAGCAGATAGGTTCCGAATTGCGGAAAGCGGAGATATGGCAACATAATATTCCCGAAACCGCCAATCATATCTTCGGTTTTAGAGATTTCGTATGTGAAGAAAGGAAGTGTCAGATTAGGTTCGGAGCCGTTGAAAATATTATCGGCTGTCTGATAAAAATAAAATGAAACCTTAAATTTGTCTCCAACGTGTGATGACTGTGAGAAAGCAAGCTGTATTCCATTGATCACATGAGTTTTGGATGGAATGGCAAACAGATTGCCTATCATCCCGCCGTTGCTGTAACCAGTGGAAAACGAATTAACTGAATCCACAGCGTAAACATTCTCGGTAAGGATTTTAATTTCAGAAGCGTAGTTATCAGACGGATTCTGGTCAATCGAATCCATAACTATTTCGTAAGATACAATATTGGTGCCCATCACAAAATTGAGCAATGAAGGGATACCCACCACTTGGGATGCTGAACCCGGGGAAATTTCAACCGGGGTCGTCTGGCCGATAAGAGAATTATTGACAAATGCCTTGAGATAAGCGTTATGGGCGATATTTCCGCCGTTATTATGGATAATGCACTGATAGAACGACAATTCAGGTGTAATCTGTTCGAAATACTCCTGAAGTTTGGCATTAAGCGCACCTATCTGAGACAAAGGTATTTGGACAAAGTTGAAGACACCATCGAAAGGGATTGTAGGTTCAATGGTGATATCATTATCAAGGTTTGAAACTATTTCGATGCCGTCAACAGCGAATACACCGCCGTCAAATCCGGTGACGACCCAGGCGAACCTCATATTTGTTCCCGCATAATTTGCCAAATCCACATACCTGTGTTTCCATTGATAACCCTGGAATTGAGGAGTGTTATTGGCATCCCACATTTGGGTCCAGTTACTTCCGCCATCGTCTGAAATCATGAATTTAATGGTTGCGCCCGGATTTCCGCTGCCGCCTACAGGTAATTTGCTCCAGTTGAACATTGCGTAAAACGACATCAGGGAATTCTGAGGAATATATAGCAATGGTGACACAAGCCATTCATCCTGTTCCGGACCGTTTTCAGCGACAGGTACTATAGCGGAGTAAATACTGGTTTCATCTATTGTTGAGAAATTCACTTCGCCATTACCTTGTATCCAAGTGGCTGAACTGTTGGAAGTTGTGATTGTCCATTCATCAGGAGGGAAATCATAGTCAAATCCTTCGGAAACCACGACAGTCCTGGCATTCTGAGCAAACAAAACGGTTGCAAAGAGAGAAATCAAACTTAATAATAATATCTTTTTCATTGATGATTGTAATAAAGGATAAACGATTCTATTGCAGTCATTATTATACTTAACCCCAAAACAAACAGAAAAAAAAGGGGAGATTTTCATCTCCCCTTTTTTCGGTCAATATGTGTTATTATTATTTACTAACTATAACACGTTTCTGGATAGCGTTACCATCATTGTTAATGATATTGAAGATATAAACGCCTGATGGCATATCAGAAGTGGAAACTGTTTTTGAGTTGGCATCCACGCTTATAGTTCTTACAACCTGACCGAGGCTGTTGTAGATAGTAATACTGTTCATGTTTTCACATTCAACAGTTACATCACCAGCAGTTGGGTTAGGATAAACATTAACATTGATGTTGAAGTCATTGATACCTGTTTCTACAGCCACGTTAACTGTGTTTGGTTGTGATTCTGCACCGTCAGGGCAAACTTCAGTAACTGTGTAGGAATAAGTACCGGAAGGAATGTTCACATAATCAATATATGTTGTACCAGTATATTCTTCAGCGATAAGTTCACCTTGTCTGTAGATGTTGTAAACCTGGCCATTGATAAAGTCAAGAGGTTTATCCCATGTAAGGGTTACAGCAGGCTGACCATCAGCATTGTCGAATACGGCTCTGAGGTTCTTGACAGGGAATCCACCGCAAGCGAATGAACCGCCGAATGGGTTGGAGAGATTAGATTCAACTCCATCAAAGCATACAACTGAGATATTGTAAACATAATCATTATAAGAGTTGATGTTTCCATCAACGTAAGTAGGTTCATCAACAGAAGCAATCTTTACATTATTCCTGTAAACATTGTATGTAAATGTACCATTTGAAGGAGCAGTCCAGTATAATGTCACTGTACCATCATTATAGTCGAATGCACCATAGAGGTCGGTAACAGTTGGGCATTCAGGAGCAACGGAGCTCTGGCAATCTGATGCTGAGTAGTAAGCGTAACCATACTGAGCCTTTACACAGTATTCATAGATACCGTAGTCAGGAGTGTCAGTATATGTCAGGACTTCAGCAGCGACTGTTGCAACAACTTCGCTGTTTCTTGTAATGATATAACCTGTCAAATCACCATACTTATCATTAGGAGCATCCCAAGTCATCACAATGTCACCACCATTAGGTACTGCTGTGAAATTCTTAGGAGCGTTAAGAGAGATCTGGAATTCTTCATTTACAGGGATTGAAGAACCTTTAGCATAATTAACAACAACTGTAATTGTCTGAAGGGCAACTTCATCTGCTGTGCCGAAGAACTGAGGATCAACAACTGTTACAGGATTATCAACAACGCCTGATACTGTGTAGGAAACTGCACCCGGCATTGCTGGCCATGTAGCTAAGAATGACAAGTTTTGATTGTCAATTGAGATATAAGTTACAGGCGGGAAGATTTCAGCAACAGTGATTGACTTGCAGACTGGCTGTGATACTACATAATTGTTATTTGATGCAAGATAGGAGACTGTAATACAATAGTTATAAGTTGTATTACCACTTTCCAAATGATCAACGTATGTGGTCTCGTTAATATTGTAAATGTCAGCGAGGTAAGCACCGTTTCTTGTAATTGTGTAGTAAACGAAGTCATTATAAGTATCAAGTGGAGCATTCCATGTGAGAGTTATTTCTTCGAAATTCTGACTTATATTCAAGTCAGTAATTTCATTAACGTCATTGATGAATGTACTTGATGTACGGTCGGAAATACCGTATTGATAAACAGCGTCAACTGAAACAGTGTGAACATCCTCGGTAGCAAGTTTGCAGATATAGCTCATATCTGATGTCATTCCTACCTTAACATTGTCAACGTAAACATTGTAGTATTCAACTGCCAAAGGATAAGCAACCTGCCATGAAACGTCAGCTGTCATATTAACAACAACAGGTTGGTTAAGAATAACAGCCGGGAACATAGCACCCTGTTCGATAGTGATTGGGTGGCAGATTTCATTTGTTGAAACGATACCCTGAGGACCGTATTCAATAGTGATACAATATGTATATGTACCAGGAGCTGTAAGATAGTCAGTGAATGTGGTGTCACTGATATTATAGATCTCGATAGTTGATGAACCACCGGTAATATAATATCTGTAGAAGTCATTGAATCTGTCACTTGGACATGGATCCCAACTTAATTCAACAACATTAAGAGATGGGTTAGAAACTCTGAAGTTGCTAATTTCATTGACTGCGATATCGACGTAGCCGATGACAAATTCTGACATGCCGTTTGCATAAACTGCAGATACACCGATTATGTAAGTATCTTCTTCTACGAACTTGATAGTTGCGGTAGTTTCTTCAGTGTTGAGTGAAATGTATGGGTCAGAACCTTGAACAACGGATACCATATAGTATAATGGATCAGAACCTGCGGTTGGTTCCCAAGTTACAACAGCTGTCAGGTTTTCATGGTCAATATCCATTGAAACTATAGGATACAAACCATCTTCAACGAAGTGAGCAGTAAATACACGGTTGCTTGTGATATAGAATGAATATTGAGTACCGAAAGCAACCACGTTACCGTTTTCATCGGTCCAGCTTACGAATTCGTAGTGTTCATTAACTGTTGCTATCAATGTAACCATTTCATTGTAAGTGTATGTACCGGCACCTGTTACCGTACCACCTTGTGCTGGATCAACGTTAACAGTTACAGTGTAAGAATCCATAGCGAAGTGAGCAACAAGTGTTCTGTCTTCGGTTGCTATGAATGAGTAAGTATCATCGGTTGAAATTTCAGTACCATTTTCTGTCCAGTTAATGAAAATGTATCCAGGGAATGGGTAAGCTATCATATTAACTTCAGAACCTACGATGTAAGAACCGGCACCTGAAACAACACCATATTCTTCAGGATCAGCTGATGCTGTGATAGTGACTGATACTATGCTGAACTGAGCCATCAACCAAACGTTATCATTGACAGTGAAAGTATAAGTTGCATCAGAAGAGATAAGAGCACCAGCTGAATACCAACCATCGAATGAGTAGTTTTCAGCAGGAATAGCTGTCAGAGTTGCAACTTCACCGCAGTTGTAAGGGTTGGAAACACCTGAAATAGTACCGCCCTCTGTTGGGTTAACCCAAGCAGTGATTGTATATTCAGCCTGAGTGAAATGTGCTACAATGGTAATGTCTTCTGTAGCAATGAAAGAGTAAGGATTATCGTAACTGAGGATATTTCCGTCAGCATCAGTCCAATAGTCGAAGGTGTAGCAATCATCTGCAATAGCAAAAATCTGAACCATATCACCAACATGGTAGATGCCGCCGCCGATAACGCTACCGCCTGTTGCAAAAACTGAAACTTCAATATTAACTATTGTTACAGAGAAATTAGCGTTTAACACACAATCTTCAACAACTGTGAATGAGAAGGAGTTATCACCTGAGATCATATCACCTTCGTTATTTGTCCAGTAATTGAAAGTATAACCATCATTTGCAATAGCTGTAACGGTTGCGATGTCATGCTGTGTATAAGTACCACCACCGGTTACTGTACCAGCTTCGGTTGGAATAGCATTTACTGTAACTGTAAATTCTTCTAAGGCATCAACTGTGATGAAGCCAGGGAATGGAGCGTATGAATAAAGGATATCACCATACATATTACTCAGAACAGTGTTTGTGACTGGGAGGAGGTAGTAGCCTTCTTCCGGAGCTGTTACACCGAATGTGCAAATTACACCGTTATTACCTGAAATTTGTGTAGGAGGCATTGAATATCCGAGGACTCTCAGAACATTGTCACCGATTACGTTAGCAACAATATAGAAGTTGCTGCTTGTTCTGTCCGCAACTGCAGCTGAACCTTCAACGTATGTCAGATCACCGAGTTCGATATCGAACTGGAAGCCGTAAACATTATTGATAGGATTATTTAAACTTACAGGAACTGTAATTTCTTCAGTTGCATAGCCGAACAGGTTCTGAGGAATTGACAGAGTATTTATTGATGAGAAATAAGCAACCAAATCACGGTCTTCTGCAGCAGTGAATGACCATATTGGAGATTCTGAAACATGATTGCCGTTTTCTATCCAATACATGAAAGCATAGCCCTCAGCAGGAGTTGCTGTGAGTGTAACCATGTCACCATAGCTATAAACACCGGCACCCATTACTGTACCACCTTCAAGAGGATCAGCAACAACTGTAATGGTAACATCCATTATGAAGTTAGCGATGAATGTACGGTTCTCAACAACAACGAATGTGTAAGAATCATCCAAACTGATTACATTGTCAAAATCATCTGTCCAGTTTACGAATGTGTAACCTTCAGCAGCTGTAGCTGTTACAGTTACGATTTCACCAGTCTCATAAACGCCGGCACCGGTTACAATACCGCCTTCAGCAGGATTTGCGATTGCATTAACAATGTAATCCTGCATTGTACCTACGATAATGAGACCTGACAGTGGAGCGTATGAATAGAAGATGTTACCTGCTATATCACTCAAAACAGTGTTTGTGATTGGGAGGAGGTAATTACCTTCAGCAGATGGCATCACATCAAATGTGCAGATGTCACCGAATGTTCCTGAAACAGGTGTTGGAGGCATTGAATATCCGAGGACTCTCAGGACATTGTCACCGATTACGTTAGCAACAATATAGAAGTTGCTGCTTGTTCTGTCCGCAACTGCAGCTGAACCTTCAACGTATGTCAGATCACCGAGTTCGATATCGAACTGGAAGCCGTAAACATTATCGATAGGATTATCGAGATATACAGGAACTGTCACAGGTTTGTTAACATAACCGATGAGGTCGGTTGGTATTGACAAAGTATTTATTGATGAGAAACGTGCAACTAAGTTGAGGTCTTCGACAGCTGTGAATGACCAGAAAGCATCTGTTGAAACTGTCACATTGTCTTTAGTCCAACACATGAAAGCGTAACCGTCAGCAGGTATAGCATTGACAATAACCTCGCTGCCGTATGGATAAACGCCACCACCTGTAACTGTACCACCTTCTGTAGGATTTGCAGTAACTGTGATGTTGACTGATGAGAAATTAGCAACAAATGAATGGTTCATTGTAGCGACAAATGACCATGAAGGATCTGTTGTCACTTCTGCACCGTTTTCTGTCCAGTTAATGAATGCATAACCTTCAGCAGGAATAGCAGTCAATGTGACAGGTGCACCGATTGCATAAACGCCAGCACCGTTTACAGTACCACCGTTTGCAGGATTTGCAACAGCTTCAATATTAACACCGGAAATAGTGAGAGTACCGTCAACTGTAGTAACGTGGTAGAGACTGCCATCTATATTTGACAGAACTGCACCGTCAAGTTCCAGAGGATATGTTCCGTTTTCGGCAGCCTGGAATTGGATTAAGCAGACAGGACCGTCAACACCATCTATTGGATCTGGTGGAATAGCATAGTCAAGAACTCTCAGAACATTTTCACTAATCAGCATTGCCACAATAACATGTGAATCGGAAAGTCTGTATGCCTTTTCAATTCCAACGTAAGTCAAACCATCAGGAATAGTTACATCAAACTGGAATCCGTAAACAATATCATCCGTGTTGTGCAAGTTTATTGGAACGTCTGTTACAACGCCAGGAAGACCTGTTACGCTTTCAACACTGATAACATTGTTGTTGATGAAGTTGGCAACAAGGTTTCTGTCAGATATCAAAGTGAATGAATAAGTCTTATCTGCTGAAACTTCAACTCCATTTTCTGTCCAGTTTACAAATGTGTAATCATCTTCATTGACAGAAGCTGCAGTCAGAGTAACCACATCACCATAGTAATAAGGATTGTCAAGACCCATAACAAAGCCATAGCCTTCCGGATTTACTGTTACATTCACATAATAAGTATTGTGTAAGAAGTAAGCGGTTAGGTCGCGATCTTCAGTAGCAGTGAATTCATACAGTGCATCTCTTGAAACAATATTACCGTTTTCCATCCAGCAGACGAATGAATAACCGATTTCAGGAGAAGCGCCGGCTGCAACAGTTGAGCCATAGATATATGCGCCGCCGCCTGTTACTGTACCACCTTCTTCAGGAATAGCTGTCACTGTGATGTTAACCTGAGAAACAGAAAGTGTCCCGTTTACGGTTGTAACATGGAACAAAGTGCCGTCAATAGCTGAAAGAGCAGCTGTTGTTGCATCAAGGTCAATTGGATATTCACCTGTCTCTGCAGCTGAAACCAAAATTGAACAAACAACACCGTCAGTTCCTGATATAGGATCTGGAGGCATTGCATAATCAAGGACTCTGACCACATTGCCACTGATAGGCATACCCATGATGACGTGTGATTCGGAAAGTCTGTCTGACTTTTCTACACCAACAAAAGTAAGACCGTCAGGAAGAGTAATGTCAAACTGGAAGCCATAGACGAGATCATTATGATTTATCAAATCAACAGGAATATTGATTACTGTATTTGGAAGAGCTTCTACATCTTCAACTACAAGGAAGTTATTGTAAACGAAGTTTGCAACGAGTTCAATGTCAGATATCACTGTAAATGAATAAGTTTCATCATTTGAAACGACCACGCCATTTTCAGTCCATGAAATGAATGCGTAATCATCGGAAGCTGCTGTTGCAGTCAAAGTGGCAACATCACCATAATTATAAGGATTGTCAACTCCGCTGATTGTACCGAAACCATCAGGATTTACAATTGCAGTGATATAATAATCAACGAGTTCGAAGCAAGCAACAAAACTGCGATCTATACTTGCTGCAAATATGTAAGGATTGTCGGTATATTCAGTCTCTGCCTCTCTCCAATATAAGAATGAATAGCCTATATTAGGAGTAGCTGTAAGAGTAACTGTTTCACCTATATAATAAACACCGTTGCCTGTGAAAGTTCCACCGTCAACAGGATCAGCTGTCACAAAGATATTAACATCTTCGATAGTCAGGAGACCGTCCATAGTTTCGCTATAAAGCACATTGCCTACCATGTCGGTTAAAACTTCATCCTGGATAGTAAGGGTGAAAGTGCCTTCAACAGGAGCTGTGACATCGAATGTACAGATTGCACCTTCAGTACCTGCCAATGGAGCAGGAGGCATTGAATAGTCAATGACTCTCAGTACGTTGTTGGAGATGACTGATGCTGTAATATGGTGACTGTAAGTCTCATCTCTGTCAGTCAGGGCGATAGAACCGTCAACATATTCGAGTTCACCAAGAGGAATGTCAAATTGGAAGCCATAAACCAAATCAACATCATTGTCGAGGTCAACATTGACTGTTACAGGTTGACCAACATGACCCATTAATGTTGTTGGGATAGACAGGACATTGACACCTATGAAATGAGCCACGAGGTTTCTGCTACCTCTGACAGTGAAAGTATAGATTGCATCGTTAGAAACAACCAAACCGTTTTCTGTCCAGTTGGTAAACATATATCCGTCAGCTGCTGTAGCGGTCAGGACTGCTGTTTCGAAGTGATTGTATTCACCTTCGCCGGTAACAATACCACCTTCAACAGGGTTAGCTGTTACACTAATATAATAGGTATTGAGAGACATAACAGCAACCAGTACGCGGTCGGCATCGGCTATGAATGTATATTCAGGTGTTGAGGCAACGATAACGCCGTTATCCAACCAGTCAACAAATGAATAACCCTCGGTTGGTGTTACGGTAACTGTAACTTCCTCACCTGTGAAATAAACGCCTGTACCTGTAGTGACACCGCCTTCCATAGGAACTGCGACAGCTTCGATATTAACGTCATCTATAAACAGTTCGCCATCACGTGTTTCGCAATAGAGAACATTTCCATACATATCGGAAAGAACAGCATTTGTAATGGTCAGAGGGAACACTTCCTCAGAGTGAGCTATAATCTCCAAAGTTACGATAGCGCCATCAGTTCCTGAAATAGCTGTAGGAGGCATTGAATAGCCGAGGACTCTCAGTATATTGTTGTCATAAAGAGTTGTGACAACAATGAAATTCTCCTCAGTTCTGTCTGTAACAGTTACTGAGCCGTCAACAAATTCGAGTTCGCCAAGAGGGATATCGAATTGGAATGCATAAACATCATTGATGTAATTATGCAGATTGACAGCGATTTCCACGTTATTTTCACTATGAGCCACATAGTTACCAATCCAAAGGATGTTCAGTGGACGGAAGTTGGCAACCAAGTTACGGTTTCCGGTAACGGTGAAACTGTAGTTTTCATCACTCGAAACTTCCACTCCATCTTCAGTCCAATTGATGAATGCATACTCAGGAGCATGTACTGCTGTAAGCAGAGCGGTCTGTCCGTTGAGATATGTACCATAACCTGCGACTGAGCCGCCTTCAGCAGGAATAGCTGTTGCATTTATTATATACTGTTCATTGCCGGAGATAACGACATTGATACCAACAGGGATTGCATTATATTGATCAGAGTAAACAGCATATACCTGGAAATAATAGCTGCCTGCAGGATATATATTAAAATAGGTATTGGTTTCAGAAGTGTAAGTCTCGTCATTTACTGTAATCAGGTAACCTGTAAGACCTTCCTGTGTTGGAGCGTCCCATGTCAGAGTTATCTGACCGTCACTTGTTGTGCTGGCAACGAGATTTGCGATAGGTTCAAGACCAACGTATGCGGAAGTGGCAACAGGTACTGATACGCAACCGTCAACATAGTTGGCAATAACTTCATAGTCATAGGAATTATAGAATTCCACGTCAAAGTCAGCATACTCTGAACCTGTTGTAGTGTATGAAGCCATTAACACATCTGAATATGCGGCATATTTGTTGATTGTATAATATTCAATCAAATGGGTTGTATAAGGTGGTGTCCATGTAACATTAACCATCTTGACATCCAAAACTCCCTGAGCAGCTGTCAGTTCGGTAACAGGATAGCCGCATTCAACAGGAAGGTTTATAATGTTTGTGCAAAGGTCATCGCTGAAACAACCATTGTAAACTGCATTAACGCAGAAATGGTAGCTGCCTGCTTCCATACCGCTGAGTGTGTACTCTGTCAGTTCCGTGAAAGCAACCTTAACACAAGTTCCAGCAACATCGTCATAGCATCTTACTTCATAACCCAAAACATCAGGATTTACCGGAGCGGTCCAATAAACAGCTATTGTTCTTTCTTCAGGGTTAGCCATGCCATAGAGGTTGGTAATGTTATTGTCATCATCAGTGCAGAAATACAGAGTTATATTTTTCTCTACAACTCTTGATTCGCATATAACGCCACCATCGTTATGGACAACAACGATGCCGTATGTGTATGTATGAGTTACATGTGGCAAATCAGCATCAACGTAAGTGAAGATATCACCATCAACCTGAGCAATTTCCACATTGTCGCGATAGATTACATAATGGTCAACCGTTTCAACATCAGGGATTGATTTGGAGGCGAGTACGTTAGCTGGCCTATAGACATTCATGTTGTCAATAGGAACGATATCGCCCCAGCCCTTCTGACCGTCTTCGTTAGGATAATCGACCACTGCACAGATATACCAACTGATAGGAGCTGAATGGCTGTTTTCATATACATAGTCGAATTCAACACCATCAAGGGAAATGAGGTTACTATAACCGTTAACGGCACCTTCCTCTGTAAATCTCAGAGTACTCAGGTTTTCACCAGTAGCCTTGACTGCTATAATAAGATCCTGGGTTTTGTCGATTTCTGTTCCAACAGAAACATAGTTGAAGGCGTCAACAACTGCATCGGTAACCGTATATGAGTTAACGAGAGTAGCTGTAAAATCGCCAGAAGCCGGACCATTAGGGTCAGCTGTATAAACATTGACCTGATAATTCACACCCGTTACTACAGTCGGGATGAACTTTACCTTTTTCAAAGTGAAAGGATAATCCGCTGTACTTGGGTATTCTGTAAGGACGCTTGCAGGAATTCTGACAGCCATCCACAGAACGTCATCAGCCAATGTTCCTATTTCATTTGCTGGAGTGCCTTCGTAGTACTTGATTTCACTACTTGTGGGCAACTGCCAGTTGAGAGTGACATCATCATAATCTGCTGTCACTTCGAATTGTGAGACCGGACGACATTCGGTTCCCTGTGCCTGCGCAAAGAATGGAATCAGGCACATCACACTTAAGATTAATAAAATTTTTTTCATAAATTTGAATTTTATTGATTATTACTATATTTTTCTAACCATTTAATATTCAATAATATAGCACGCCACCCGAACGCATAGTGCCCTACACGCCCAAGCATTGTACTTTATCTTGCAAATATATAACAAATTTGCGAAATACCGTATCTTATTAAATTTTTTTTAACCGATTGTTAATAACTTTTTCTAAAATCAACTAACTTGTTGATTTCCAATATTATTACACGCGAAACACTGCTATTTGATTGAACAATATGAAGACAATTATTCTTGGTTTCACTGTAAAATTTTTCGTGAGATAGAGTTTCCATTATATTTCTAAATTCGCTCTCATTTGAGATACTAAATCCTCCTTTGGAGTCCACCAGCAACACCGCCTCATTGTATTTGAGGTACTTCGGCCCGAAAATTACCGGTATCCCATATACGACAGCCTCAAGAGTGTTGTGAATCCCTTTGCCGAAACCCCCGCCCACGTATGCTATGTCGGCATACCTGTACAGATATGCAAGTTTGCCTATGCAGTCAATTACCATCACCTTGTCACCGTAATCATGTCCGGTCTCATATTGGG
>CALFIZ010000035.1 GCA_937877575.1 uncultured Marinilabiliales bacterium
ATGGTCAAGGCCGGCGACCTGATTATGAAGCCCATCGAGAAGGCCTACAACGAGCATGTGCTGAAAGTGTTCCAGGGCAAGGCCAAGTTCCTGGTCAGCGGCCTCGACGGTGCCTCGGCAGCCGTTCTCGGTGCCTCCGCCATCGGTTGGGAGATCTGAATTTGAAAAGAAATGCTTCGAAGCCCTCGATGATGACCTGAATACCCCAATCCTCATCGCTTATTTGTTTGACGCTGTGAAAGCCATCAATTCCGTTGCCGACAACAAGATGTCGATTACCGCGGACGATTTGGAAAAACTCAAATCATTGATGCATACTATCGTTTTTGACATCCTCGGATTGGTTGACGAGGTGGAAGGCAGCAACAATAAGCTGATTGATGACCTGATGAACCTGATTCTCGATTTGCGCGCCAAATCACGCCAAAACAAGGACTGGGCCACATCCGACCAGATACGCGACGCTTTAAAGGCGGCTAATGTGATTGTCAAAGACGGCAAGGACGGTACAACTTGGGAAATATAAATGAGCAGGGAAACAGTCATAGGAAATTTGCGTCTTGGTGGTGATAACCCCGTGAGAATACAGTCAATGACCAATACTCCGACTGATGACGTGAAAGCTACTGTCAGTCAGATTGTTGAGTTGTGCGACAACGGCTGCGAGCTCGTCAGAATCACCACGCGCAATATCCGTGACGTCAGTTACCTCTCTGAAATCAAGGAGGAACTTGTCAGAAGAAACTGCTTAGTGCCTGTCATAGCCGATGTACACTTCAATCCCAAGGTGGCGGAGCTGTCAGCAGCCATTGTCGAAAAGGTAAGGATAAATCCCGGAAACTATATTGACAAGAAGGCGGGAAAGACAACATTCACAGATGAAGACACTGTCAACGCCGTCAGTGCGGCTAAAGAAAAACTCATACCTTTAATCAGCATCTGCAAGAAACACGACACAGCAATACGTATCGGAAGCAACCAGGGCTCATTGTCCGACAGAATAGTTTTCAAATACGGGGATACCGCAAAAGGCATGGTCGAGGCTGTCATGGAATTTCTACGGATATTCGAGGAACTTGATTTCCACAACATTGTGATTTCATTGAAATCAAGCAACCCCATGATTATGATAGAAGCCAACCGCCTCATGGTCGAACGCATGAATCAGATTGGCGTTGACTATCCGCTGCATCTTGGGGTAACCGAAGCCGGCAACGGCCAGGAGGCGCGAATCAAATCCGCAATAGGCATCGGCACACTGCTTTGCGAAGGTATCGGCGATACCATAAGAGTGTCATTGTCGGAACCGCCAGTGGAGGAAATCCTGCCTGCCAAGGAGATTGCCCGATTCAAGAATGACATCCGTGTCGGGAAATTTGACGTCAGCAAACGCCCGGCACTGCAGGATTCACAGCACCCTTTGTCGGTCATAGTCTCGGAAAATGTCGCAAAGTCAAGTGTTAGCGGATATAAACTTGCCGATTTCATAATCAAGGATGTCGGCAGTCACAATGATTTCATGCTTTTCAATAACAATAACTTCCCTAATGCCAAGGTCATGGAGGTCACGGGAGCGTCATTGAAGGAAATTTGCGAAAACCTTGACGGGTATTTCTCGGAAGTGCCTTACAGACCGTTGGTTATCAAGAAATACTATAACAGGGACATACCTTATGAGCGTCTGATGATAGAGGCAGCAGTAGAAATCGGCTTTATCATCAGCAATTATCCCGTCTCAGGAATCTGGACCAATGTCAGGGAATCCATAATGGCCGACATACTGCAGGCTACGCGTAACAGACTTTCGAAACCTGAATTCATAAGCTGTCCCACCTGTGGCCGTACCGAATACGATTTGATTTCAGTGGCTGATGAAGTGAAACGTAAAACTTCTCATTTGAAGGACATTACGATTGGTGTTATGGGGTGTATTGTCAATGGCCCCGGTGAAATGCGCGGTGCGGACTATGGTGTGGTGGGATTTGGTAAAAACAAGGTCATACTTTACAGAGGCAGTGAGGCTGTCGGCTACCCGTTTCCCGCCTCTGAAGCTGCCGACCGTCTTCTCGAACTTATAGAAAGTGATAAACAAATTAAATAATAGCATTATGAAAAAATTTTTACTCATGACATTGCTGTCATTATGTTGGGTAATCCTACCGGCAGCGTATATTATCGATTATCCCGTGACTCTTCGTCAGCCGGACGGCACTGAAATCCACTGCTTTGCATCAGGTGATGAATATTACAACTGGTATCATGATGCAAACCATTTCACCATTATCGCCAACAGCGAAGGCTATTACTGCTACGCTGTGCTGTCGGGTGAAAAGGTTGTCGCATCACAGTATGTTGTCGGCTCCGTTGACCCTGCATCAGTCGGCCTCAAACCGGGCGTAAGTATCTCAGCTGAGGCTAAAAACGCCATCAGGGACTCCTTCGTGAAAAACACTCCTCCGAAAACCCCGGTTCCCGGATATGATGTCAGCAAGGGCAAACTTGACAATTTCGGAATAATGAATAACCTTGTGGTATATATCTATTTCAAGGACCAGACCCCGTTCCCGGAAGACACCGCTTATTATTGGAATATGTTCAACGGCAGCGGCGATGTGTCGAACCAGACTCTGCAGAACTATTTTGAGACAGTGTCTTATAATATGTTTTCAATACGGTCATATTTTTTCCCCCTGACAGAATCCACTCAGATTCTTGCTTATCAGGACAGCCATGACAGAGAATATTATATGCCCTATGATCCTGTGACGGCTCCATCCGGATATCAGGACAACGAAAGGGCTGACCGGGAATTCCAGCTGCTGCATGATGCAATCGTATATATTGCCGATGAGGTTCCTTTGGACATTAACCTTGACCATAACAACGACGGCTATGTTGACAATGTGGTGTTTATTGTCAGAGGCGATGTAACCGCATGGTCAACACTGCTGTGGCCTCACCGCTGGTCCCTGTATTCCCACAATGCCTATATCCACGGACTCAGAGTCTATGACTTCAATTTCCAGCTTGAAACCCACCTCAACAGTTCCGAATCCAGTGTGCTCTGTCACGAAATGTTCCATTCACTCGGCGCTCCGGACCTGTACAGATATTCCGACAACACCATCAGCCCGATAGGTAACTGGGACGTCATGTCGGGCAACCTGCATCCGGCACAGTCAATGTCTGCCTACATGAAATACAAATATGGCGGCTGGCTCGATGAAATCCCTGAAATCACCAAAGGCGGTGTGTATTATCTGAATACCCCTTACTCCTCTGAAAACTGCGTGTATAAGATTGCTTCACCGAATTCTTACGACGAATATTTTGTGTTGGAATACAGAAACAAAAACCATCCGTTTGAAACTAAAATGCCAGGCGAAGGAATGCTTATTTTCAGAGCATATCCAAGCATCAGCGGCAACGCAGGCGGCCCACCGGATGAACTCTACGTGTTCCGCTACGGTGGCACCAATACCGTGACCAACGGCAATATCAACAGTGCCAATTTCAATTCCACTGTCGGCAGAACGGAATTCGATGACCATACCAATCCGCCATGTTTCCTGAAAGACAACAATCCTGGCGGCATATTCATCAAAAATATCGGCTCTGTTGGTACTCAGATATCATTTGAAGTCTGGTTTGATGATGTCCCGACTGCTGAATTTGAGGCTTCATCAACTGAGGTTACGGTCGGATGTCCGGTAGATTTCACTGCTAAGTCCTACAATTTCGTTGACAATTGGTTTTGGGATTTCGAAGATGCCACACCAAACGCTTCAGAAGAACAGAATCCGACAGGAATTGTCTTTAATTCTCCTGGATATAAGACTGTAACACTGACAGTTATGAATGAACATGGTGATGGTACAGTTACAAAGGAAGGATATATCTATGTTAATGGAACAGACGGACCTTCCGTAAGTTTCAGCTCCGACAGACAAACAGTGTGCATCGACGGCCAAACTATTCATTTCTACGATGAGAGCGATTTGTGCCCTACTTCATGGCATTGGTCTTTCTCTCCTAATACCGTCACTTTCATCGAAGGCACAGATGCCAGCTCACAGAATCCTGTGGTTTCATTCAATGTCGCCGGCGACTATGACGTAACTCTCTCAGTATCAAATGCCAATAAGACAAACTCGTTGACGGTTGAGAATTACGTTTCAATGTCCGGAATGAGCATTCATGGTTATCATGAGGATTTTGAAAACATCAACAGTATTCAGGAAGCAGGCTGGGTTGTTGAGAATCCTGACAATAAGGTTACATGGGAGCTTGCTGAAACCCTTGAAAACAGCAGCGTCAACCATGCACCGTACGTTAACTTCTTCAAATATAATTCTGTCAATAAAAGCGATTATCTGATTTCACCGTATTTCAAGCTTGATGGAAGATACCAGCTTCATTTCAGACATGCATACAGACTGAAGAACAGTAATACCTCTGATACTTTAAATATAAGCATATCAACTGATTGCGGTGACACATGGCAACTTCTCGAATCTTTCTATGAGGATGGTTCAAACAACTTTGTCACCGGACCGGCAGTCAATTATGATTACAGTCCGCAGGATGTTACCGACTGGTGTGGCTACAAGTCCGACTATGCCGACTGTCTCTCTGTCGATTTGAGCGATTATGCCGGCTATGAAAATGTCATGATCAGGTTTGAAGCCGTGAAAATAGTCGGAAACAACCTGTTTATCGATGATATTTATTTCGAATCTCTTGACGGTATCAACGATTATGCGGATTCAGAATCATTCACTCTGTTCCCTAACCCGAATAATGGTATTTTTACTCTCCATTGTGACGGAAACTACAGTAATGTTAAGGTTGACGTGTTCAATATTACCGGTACAAGAGTGCTGTCGAAGAATTTCATCGGTTCCAACTCTGTAATTGACCTTTCAGATTGTCCTGACGGATTGTATATTGTAAATATAACTTCAAACAACTACTCTCAGAAGCTGAAATTAATCAAGCAATAGCATGAAACGACTCTGTTCGTCTTTTTGTCTGATATTCTGTATTTTATCGCTTTTTGCCCAAAATGACATGCTGTCGTTCAACATGTACAACACGGGTGTGTCGTATCTGAAACAAAATAATATCGACTCCGCTCTGTACTGTTTTTCGAAGTCTCTTGCCATTAATCCAGAACTGAGCAAAGCCTATTATAATTCGGCGTATTGCTGTTATATGCTCCAGGATTATGACAATTGCCTGAAAAATATAGACATGTTCATGAAGAATAACATCACTGCCGACTGCGTCTATCTCCGCGGACGCTGTAATCATCACTTGGGCAATATTGAAACTGCTATGGCTGATTATTACAATGCAACCATTATAGATGGCAATATGGATATGGCTTATTTTTACAGCGGTGTCATCAATTTTGAAACCGGTGATTATGCAAAGGCGATATCTAACTTTTCCAAAGCGTTGAATATCAATGGTAAAAAGGATATTTACTATTATAATCGCGGCTGTTGTTACAAGCATGTAGGCGAATATGAACTTGCAATTACCGATTTTACCAAGGCGTTGAGTCTCGGCGATAACAGTTCCCAACTGAAGAATAATCTTGGATTCTGTTATATGAAAACCAGAAATGTTCGTAATGCGGTTAAGAATGTCAATGAGGCACTGGCTGCTGATTCGTCATTCATTGAAACTTATAACACCAATGGGCTTGTTTCATATACGATGAGAAATATGAAACAGATGGTTATCCAACTAACTGATGGATTGATGCTTAGACCTAATGATGTCGTGTTGCTGAACAATCGGGGAGTGGCTTATTTTGAACTTGGCAATTATGAGTCTGCTCTTGCTGATTTTGACAAGGTGCTTCGACTTAATCCCAATGATGCGGAAGCCTATTTCAATAGAGGCAATACCAAGATAATGTTACGCGATGTGGATGGCGCCTGCAGTGACTGGAACCAGGCGCACAGGCGCGGCATTGAACTGCCGGAATGGATAATAGAGGAGTGTGAACCATGAGAAAGTTCTTGATTGTATTATTGTTAAGCGTTTGCGGGTCATTGGTTGCGGTTGGCCAGAACATGGAATTCGTGAAATACAATTTCCATAACAAGAAGGCATTCAAAGTGGCCGTAAAAAACCTTAAACAGGGTGACAAGCTGTTCTATGCGAAAAATCCTGACTACAGTCAGGCTCTGAACTACTATTATGTCGCCCAGGATATCAACCCGTATAATGCGAAACTCAACTACAAAATCGGCAAATGCCTCTATTATGAGCATAAAGACGACGCAAAACCTTACCTTTTCGCTGCCGACGGCCTGTGGCATGACCTTACACACGATTCCCTTATGATTTCAGAAAGCAGCTTTATGCTCGCCAATGTCTATAAATCGGAACTCATTTTCGATTCTGCAGTCATTTACTTCAGAAAAGCTGCTGCGTATGATTACACTCACAGTATCAATGATTTGATTGACAAGGAGATACGGCAATGCTTGAATAACGATACCATCATTCGACAACCCGAAAAAGTGTTTGTGGACTTGCTCCCTAACACCATAAACTCCGATGACAATGACTATCTGCCTGTGTTGATAAATCGTTACAGGGGTATCTTGTTCAACTCCGACAGGAAAAACAGTTCTTCAAAAAAACAGAATCTTTTCAACTTCAATAAAAACAAAAAACCGGTTAACAGGTTCTTTTACTGCGATATCATTAGTAAAACTGATTATGGTACTGTTAACGAATATGCTTTATTGAGTTCGTTGAAGGATGATGACATTGTCACGGATATATTCCGACCTGGCTATTACATCCCCGATCTCTTCTGCTTCATGTACTGCCTTTTCCAGGTCCGCAGTCTTAACGGAAATGATATCCAGCAGACCGGAGAGCTTCTTAATGATATTTGTTTCATATATGCAGGACAGATCCGGATCCAGTGCTTTCTTTGCAGCTCCGTTTCCTGCAAGGTCAGCTGTATATTTTTCTATGGCCGGGCTGATATGTATCTTTGCCATGCCAACCATGGTGTTGCCCTCGATAATGACTGTACGGTTATAGTTTTCAAGCATGATCTCACATCTGGACTTCAGCTCAGCCTCGCTGTAAACACCCTGTCTGGTCAGCATCTCGATATTCTTTGTATCCATAAGATGAGGCATACAGTCAGGAGTAGTCCTGTAGTTAAGAAGGCCACGCTCTTCTGTTGCTTCCTTTATCCAGGCATCATCATAGCCGTTTCCGTTGAATATGATCCTCTTATGGTTCTTAATGGTCATGCGGATGATGTCATGCAGTGTATATTCAAAGTCCGAAGAAGCATCCAGCATATCCGCAAAGAACCGCA
>CALFIZ010000036.1 GCA_937877575.1 uncultured Marinilabiliales bacterium
TTTCCCTACACGACGCTCTTCCGATCTTTACAGCAATTGTTATGGTTAACAGCTTCTTCATTTTATTATTGGGATTTGAGTTAACAAAGATATACTTTTTTCTATGAATATCGGTAAATTATATATAACTTTGCTCGTTCAAATATTGTTTAACCAAAAAAAATCAGTTATGGAAATTGTATTATTCATTTTAATTGGTGCTGCAGCCGGATGGTTAGCAGGACTCATAATGAAAGGCGGCGGATTCGGCCTTATCGGTAATATTATTGTAGGTATTGTAGGTGGCTTTTTGGGCGGCTGGCTTACCAGAATTCTTGGCTTTAGCAATGGTGGCGGTTTAGGGTGGCAGATTCTTGTCTCAGTATTGGGCGCATGCCTGCTGCTGTTCATCATTTCCTTATTCAAGAAAAAATAATACAACAGTTATGTTGTGCGTTTAGTGGGATTATGGCCATACGCTATGATACCACTATTTTAATTAAACAATATGAACAAGCACAAAATAGGAATTGCTTTCAGCGGCGGAGGTGTGAAGGGGGCATCCCACTGCGGTGCGTTGCAGGCTCTGCATGAATTCGGCATCAAGGCCGACATGGTGGCGGGGACAAGCGTGGGCAGCATTGTTGCGACTTTTTATGCTGCAGGTATTGAACCTGTTGAAATGGTTAATGTCTTCTCAATTCTTGATTTCAGGGAACTGCTGGGCACCATGCGACCTAAAGGCGGACTGTTTGATGCGAAACCGTTGGAGAAACGTCTTCGTGAAATCATCCCATACGAAAACTTTGAGGATTTGCCGATTGAGACTGTTGCTGTTGCAACCTGTATTGAAAACGGTAAGGCAGAATATTTCAACAGGGGTGAAATTGTCCCGCGAATCGCGGCTTCATGCTCTATTCCCGTTATTTTCCAGCCATTCAAGATTGGTGACTTGCATTATCTTGACGGAGGCGTGCTGATGAACCTCCCTGTTATTCCTCTTCGCGACAAATGCGAAAAGGTGATTGCACTCAATTTGCACCATGCTGAAACGGTTCCGTACAGGGACAACATTGTAAGTGTTGCCATGCGTTCGAGTTCCCTTATGTTTCTGTCCAATTCTATGATAGATTCGGTGCAGGCTGATATGTTTATCGATATGGACACTTCAGATTACAGTGCGTATGACATGAAAAAGGTTGATATGTTATTTCAGATAGGATATGACACTGCCGTGAAAGCACTTGAAGAAAATGGTTATCTCCGTGTCATGCCGCCACAGAAGATAACCATTAAACATAAGGAAAAACAGCCCGGCAAGGTGAGCGAAATGATGGCACGTGCTCAAGAAATGCTCCTCAAATCCGATGAACTCAGGTCATCAGCAAAGAAATTAATTGCTAAAGCACATCGTGCCAAATAACGTCGTGCCGGTTTATCTGAAATTATAGTAAGGCTTCGACTTGCTTTTCCACATCATTCATGTCGTGTGTGGGTTCGAAACGAGCCACGACATTGCCTGAACGGTCAACGAGGAACTTTGTGAAATTCCATTTTATTTCTGAATTGTTCTTGTAGTCCTTGTCTATTGTTTTAAGCATTGCGCTCATTGCCACAGCTTTAACGCCTTTTCCGAAACCCTCGAAAGTCTTTTGGCTCTTGAGGTATTTGAACAATTCGGTTGCAGTCTCGCCGTTTACGTCTATTTTCTTAAACTGCGGGAACTTGGTGTCGTACTTGAGGGTGCAGAATTCTGTTATTTCCTCGTCGGTTCCCGGAGTCTGTCCTGCGAACTGGTTGCATGGGAAGTCAAGGATCTCAAATCCTTTGTCTCTGTATTTTTCATACATTGCTTCAAGTTCCTTGTATTGTGGTGTGAATCCGCAGCCGGTGGCGGTGTTGACAATGAGTAAAACCTTGCCCTGATACTGTTCCAGGGAAACTTCATCGCCTTTTTTGTCTAAGACATTGATTTTATATATTTCTGCCATTTCGTTTTGTTGTTTGTTGTTGGTTTGTGATTCGTTTGCAGTCTGCGAGCCTTTACATGACACCAGAGTCAGCAGGCCAAGCAGCAGTATTTTGTTTTTCATTTTTGACTGTTTTGTGTTTTTAAAGCCTCATCGTATGCCATGATAAG
>CALFIZ010000037.1 GCA_937877575.1 uncultured Marinilabiliales bacterium
AATATCCCTGGTTATACCTGTCGGCAATTTTATCAAAATTCTCATCTATGCCATTATAAACAGGATAATAGTCTGCCATCCTTATTAGCCACCCATAGAAGGGAGAATGCCATACCCATTTATTAGTGAGGATTATCAGTTTCGGATTGAGCATAATCATAAGAAGCAAATCGAGATGAGACTGATGATTGCAAATAACAACCCCCTGTTTTTCAAATGTTTCATCAAATTCATTAATAAAATTCTTCCTAACTAAAGGGAACATTTTATAGGCTAAACGCATCGAAAAACACAGGAACTTGTGGAAAGATAATCTGTGTCGTTCGGTTCTGCCTCCCACAACAACCAAGAAGAAACCTACTATTGTATCTATAATACTGAAAATCAGAAATATGACAAAACATACAATTGTATTGGCAAGATTCAGAAATGTTATTGGAATTTTACGCAGTTTACCTTTTTTCTTTGTCAACCATGAAAATATTACAGGTGGTATTATGAATGTCATAACTATAACCGACAACATACCGATGATGGTGACTTCGCCGAGGGAGTGCATGGCAGGATGTTTGGCAAAGACAAGTGTGCCTATACCTATCAGCATAGTCAGTGCCGACAAAACAACTGCACTTTTGAAGGTGTCCACAAGTTTTTTACCGTATGCGTATTCGTTTATCAGGCCTTCCATCATGAAAATGGTATAGTCATCACCAAGTCCGAAGATAAAGGTTGCAAGAATAATATTCACTATGTTGAATTTGATGCCGAAAATACCCATCAGGCCGAGAATCCATATCCAGCTGAGAAACATTGGCAGGAACGAAAGAATACCGAGTTCGAGACGGCCGAAGGATATCATAAGAAACACAAAAACTATGATACCACAGACATAGACAATCAAGTCAAAATCTTCAGACAATGAAGAAATCATCAATCGCATCATAGTTCCGGAATCAAAGGTCAGGCCTGGAGTTGATTCAACTATGGTCTGTACATCGTCAGGCTCGGCATATAATAATGAAACCACCATTTTTCTGTCATCATTGTCGATAAGGTAGTTTCCCATAAAATTATCGATAAGGAGCTTGAAATGCTCAGATGGAACCACCTCATAATCAGCAGACAAAATATTCGCAAAAGATGAGAAAGCACCTTGTTTGAAGCCGGCAGCAACACCTGCATTGTTGATATCATCCAATACAGATTCGCGTTTATCTCTCCAGAAATTGTTCCAAAGTTCAATCTTCTGTTTCTGCATTTCGGAAGACGGCAAGAATCCTCCTATTCCAACCATACTTAGACTTGGAAATGTATCAATCATATTATCAACCACTTCGCGGGTCTTTTCATAATTAATCAGAGCCTCGTCAAGAGTTTTCCCTTCAGATACATTATACAGCAAACTCTTTGAGATATTGCTTACCTGACTAATCTGTTCGAATGCCTCCCGCTGTTCCTGAGTCATATAATTGATTGCGTTCATATTGCCTTCGAACGAAGTTTTGGGAGATAAAAAGGCGAAGAACACGGTTAAAATGGCGACCACCAGCAAAAGAACTCTATTGGTGTGAAGGCTGATATTGTGAGATTTTTCGAATATGGTGCTGTAATCTCTGCCATAAACATTTTTCCTGACGATATGAGGGAGGAAAATGAGCACAAACAGAGTGGTACCTATTAACGTCACAGCTGCGAAAAGTCCGAAATCGCGCATTGCGCCCGAACTGATGAACAGCAAACTCAGAAATGCGGCAATGGTGGTAATACTGCCTATTGTAAGAGGAAATGAAATATCTTTAAGCACGCTTTCAGGTCCGGACACATATTTGCCATGTACCACATAATGAAGCGAATAGTTAATTGCAATACCAATAATGATAGATGCTGCTCCGACTGCAATGGCAGAAATTGTTCCCTTGGCGACAGACATGAGTGCAAGTGCGAAAAGTCCGCCGAACAAAACTGGGACAAACAGGTATAATATCACATCAAAACGCCTGAAGAAATAAAACATCAGGGCGACTATCAACAGAACAGCCAACACGACAGATACGACAGAGTCCTTCTTGATTCTGTCGGCATTTGTCACTGCTATCGCTGCAGCTCCGAAATAAGTTATCTTCACCTCATTATTGAACTCTCTGACAACCTGTGAGATACTATTTTCTATTCCCTCAGTCATACGTTTGTTGCGGGATGTTTCGCTTGAAGGATAGACTGTTGAAATCAGTATGATTTCTTCCCTTCCGTTTTTGGTGAAAAAATAATCACCGACATTGGAGTATTCGTCACTTACCTTAAACTGGCTGAGTTTACTGAAGACAGAAGCAGAGATATGCAGTGGGTCAGAGATGATGTTACGTTTCATTATGGTTCCCGCCGGTGAAAGCAATATTTCCCTGTCGGCTGATATTATTTTTTCGATTGCATCACTACCGATTATAGTATCAAGACGCTTATAATCAGCACTGTCAAGAAAATACACCATATTATCTGTGATGAAAGACATCACTTCCATCTGGTCAGATTGGTCAACTTTGTAAAAAACATCAGATATATATTCGTCACCAACTATGGAATCAACAATTTCAACGAAACGTTCAGCAACATTATTGAGTAAATCCACATCTGGTTCTCCTGAAGTATCCGTTTCAAAAATCTTCAATATGATTTTATCACTGATTCCCGCATTATTAATGACATAGGAGATATCATCGGAGTGTTCGGTTTTTGGAAGAAATTTTGCTATATCCTCCTCAAAATTGACACGCGATGCGAGGAAGACGAAAACCACAACTGAAACGGAAAGAATCACCCATAGAAAAGACAGGTGTTTTCTGAAAAAATCATATATGCCGCAGAAAAGTTTAACCAAAACAGATGTAAAACGTTAAATGTTTATGACTATTCTATATTAAAAACCTCAGAAGGGATATCTATGTTTACCTTGCATGTTGATATCGTGATGACGGTTATATCACCGTTTGCATCTGTCATTTCGATTGATTCAGCGAGATAATTCTGATTAAGAAAGACTGCCATTTCAGACATAAAGTTCCTCATGTTTTTTTTGAGAGGTGACAGAACCACACAATATGAAGATTCATTTTTAAAGACATCCACCCTAAAATTTTCGTTGCCGGAGAATCCTGAGCCGTTAAGACTACTTGCGATAAGCTTTATCATTTCCGACATGGATTTGTTTCTGGCAGCATCCATCTTTTTCCTTGAATTATCTGATTCATAACACATTGCATCACCATTTAGGATAAACGCAGAGTATTTGGGACTATTATATTCCCAATGAAGTCTATCAGGATACTGATAATACATAACGCCTTCAGAGACAGAAGATTCGGCAAGTACTGAAACGAATTTCTCCTGTTTGAAAGAGCACTGCATTGAAGTCACGGAAGCTGATTTTTCGGAAATCATACTGATAATTTCCGTTTTATCGGTCCCTGTGACAGCATAACCTTTTTGTCTCTGAGCCTGAAGCAAAAACGTACTGAATACCAGCATGACAGCCACTATGTATTTTATTTTTGACATTCTGTTTACTGATGTTGTACCAAAATTACACCTGCAATGATTAACACAAGTCCTATCCAGCGGGAGAATGGGACAGTTTCATGAAGTATTAATACAGCAGCAATCATGCCAAACATGTAAGTCATGGCTGACAAAGGATAAGCTATATTGAATTCATAATGTTTAAGAATATACATCCACAGAAGTGTTCCCGAGAGAGCAGAAAGCCCGGACAAGAGCAGCGGCCAATTAGTGAAAAGATTTCCGAAGAATTTCCATGACCAGCTGAATTTATTGATTCGTGCCATTGCAAGCTTCAGGGATATCTGAGCTGTGGAAATACATAGCGCCTGGATTATTGATAGTGGCAGAAGACGGATCATGTTGTTTCGATTATAAAAAAAGCCCATTCCATACAGAATGAGCTTTATATGTTAATATAAATCGGATTAGAATTTATACCTTGCCGAAAATGCAAAGTCATAGAAACCTGATTTGTAAAAATGTGTGCCTCCATTATATAATTCGACACCAATCATAGGACGATAGTCAACTGATAATATCAGTGGAAACCAGAACTGATATTCAAGGCCAACCTGTCCGACAAGACCTACATTAAATGGTTTATAGCCATAATAACTCCCAAAATAGTAACCGGCACCTATACCAGGACCGGCATACCAATTGAACTGACCTTTACTTGCCCAGTCTGGAGAAGCGAATATGAAATCATATACGGCAGTGGCATGGAGCTGATTAAATCCCCATGTGCCGGCATCGATTTCAATAAAATTGTTACCTACTGAGTGCTGGTACGATGCATCATAATAATAACCGAAACGAAGACCAATGGAACGTGGTTGTGCCATTGCTAATGTGCTCACACAAACGAGCAACAAAATTGTAAAAATCTTTTTCATAACTTTTCTATTTTAATATTTCTGCAAAAATACACATTTTTTTTATAATATGAAGAATCATCCAATAATTTGGACATCGTAATCAGAACGGATAGCCGATAGCGAGATTGAACTTTGTATTAAAAAGACTGAAAGAAAATGGTAAAATCACATCACCATCTTCAGTCGAATAATAGCTTGGGCAAGGGTCATAGACAGGACAGCCGGCATCGACTCGCAGCACAAAGAAGTTAAAGTCGAGTCTTAATCCAACGCCGACATCCACAGCGATTTCCTTATAAAAACGGTTGAACTGAAAATCGCCGTTATTGAAATACTCATCCTCATTCAGAAGCCAGATATTACCTGCATCTGCGAAGACAGCCATATTGAAAACACCTGAGAGAGGGAATCGAAATTCGACATTAGCTTTAAGTGATATATCTCCAACTCGTTCGTATTTAGGAGAATAATTAATTGCAGACCCTGGACCGAGCAGTTTAAGTCCCCATCCGCGCATATCATTGGCACCACCCGCATAACAGGCCTTTTCAACAGGCATAACCCACGAATTGCCATACGGAATGCCTACGGCTGAAGCGAACCTCATGACCATGCATGTTTTAGATGTGAAATAATGATAATACTTGTATTCCAGCTCACTGAGAACAAACTGTGCATACGGAACGCCTAAAAAATGATAGTTTCCGTTATCGTCCTTTGTCTGTTTGGTCAATGCAGCAATGCCATACAACAGATTTCCAGAGGATTCTCCACTGAGTCGCAGATAATGATAATCGCCCGTTGTGACCTTGGCTGACTGATTTGACGTAGTGAATGTATATTTCAGTCCAAGCAGTGTATGGCTGGTATATTGACTCTCGTATATAGAGCTTCGCATTGTGGCAATACGATGTTCAAACTCAGGAGTCTTGTTGATTCTGACGTAACTGAAATCTATAGGAGAAGCATAATTCGACTGTAAGAAATTGAACTTCCAGCGATATCCCAATGTTGTGTTAAGTATTATCCTATCATACATCCCTGCTCTTTTCTGATAACTGAAGCCTACGTCTATATTAGTCTGAGGAGAATAGTATCCAGGCATCTTACCCCAATTCCATGGCAGCAGGATACGCGGAAAGTACAAGCTTGAAGTCAAACTTGCCTGCGCTGTATTTATTATACTGTCGATACCACTTCCCAACTGAAGCTCCAATCCGCCCGAAGCAGCCATCTGAAACGATTCACCACCCGTGAATATGTTTCTGTTGCTGTATGACAGATTCAACCCGAATCCAAGACGTCCGCCGTTATTGGTAACCTCGGTATCTACAGAATTGGAATGAAGCTTTTTTCGGGTTATTCTGATATCACAATCCAACAAACTGTCGGCCGCAGCCCCTACAGGGGTATAAGTCACTGTGGCATATCTTATTGCAGGAATATTCACCAGACTTCGAGTAGTGAAGTTAGTCACCTCCTGGCGATAGAGATTTCCCGGTAATGTGTATATTGCATTCAACAGGACATCAGGATTGATTTTCTCCCTGCCGATATTGTAAAACGTGATTTCACCTTTTGTAAGAGTGTCTTTTGCCGGAAAACGGGATACTATTATATCATTTTCGAATGTCCTGTTATAATCGACTTCCGGATCATAATTGGAATAGATATCGACATTTCGTATGTAATATTTTCGAAAGTCCAGTTCCTTTGGTTTGTCATCAACCATTATCACAGGATTATTGATATCAACCGTGATATCAGCCTTGTTTGACATCATACTGGTATCCACGGTGTAAGTCACCAAATCCTTGGAGAAGAAATAATAGCCTTCGTTTCTCAAAACATTGCTTATCCTGCTTCTCTCATTGTCAAGGATATATGAATTAAGTATTCCGTCTGGCTTTATAAAGCTCTTGCTTCTTCCCTTAAAGGCAATGCTGTCAACTTCAGGGTCAGAAATATTGAAGGAAATGTCATTATAGCGACAAGGTGCATTGGGCTTGACGAAATAAGTTATCTTATCCTCAGGATGTTTCCTGTGTCGTTTCTTTACAGAATATGTTATTTCAGGATTAAAATATCCGAGGTTGAACAGTTCCTGTCTGAATTGGACAATTGTGTTGTCAATATCCGCAACGTCAACATATACCGGGGGCTCTCCCCATTTGTTCTGCAGCAGGTTCTTGAAATCATCCTCTTTCTGAAACGAATGAAGGTCAAGGACATTAGGTCCGATGTAAAGATGTTTGTAGTTAAGGGTCCCCAATTCATACATATACAGTTTCATACGGAACAGCCCCAGAAACCTTGTATTGGGGACCGGAGTCGCGAATTTCGTCAAGTCGCCTGACTTGACTTCAGACTTTTTTTCAGTAATCTTCACCTTGTTCTCCAAGAGCAAATCGCCTGTACGATAAGCCTTTCTGGCCGGAGTGCATGAAGTCATACACACCGCTATCAAGGACATACCGACAACAAGGTTTCGTACTGACATGATATTCCAACAATTACTTGATTATAAGTTTCTTTGTAATCATGGTGTCACCGAGGAACCTGACGATATACGTACCGCTTGGCAGGTCATCGGTTTTCAGCTGAATGGTGCCGCTGAAGGCAAACTGTCTGACAACCTGTCCTTCCATATTTATAATCAGCACGCTCGTCCTACCAAACTGATAGTCGGACGTCATCGTCACACTCTCATCTGCAGGATTGGGGAAGATGTTCACGCTATAAGTCTTTTCAGGAGGTGTAACAGGGTTCACTCCCAAGAAGATAGAGCCGTGATTGCTGAAACTGACTATTTTTGCAGCAACCTTAAGTATCGGGTTGTCAGGATGATTACATCTCGGACATCCGTTTTGACCATCCACACAGTCCGGATAATTAGGATGACATAAGTCAATATACGTAGGATCGAACTGATAAAGAACTGACATGCAGCCGGATGACAAATATTCTGAAATATCCCAGTTCCATACCAACGGAATAGAGCCGGGACACCAGCCGGAACGGGAATACCGCCAAGTGCCATTCTGAGGCTGACAGCCGGCAGGATTAGGGTCGCATGTTCTCCATAAATCCTGGGTAAATTTCAGTTGGTTGTCAATGATGATATTGTGCGTTGCCTCATAAAATTCTGCGGCATTGCCGGTATTAACCGTATAATTCGGCGCGCTATTGCTGCTCCAGTTATGGCCGGTGGTGGTCATCTTCAAAATAGCTTTAGCAGTATGCGGAGCAAAATCGAAGTCCACGACAGGCACAGGGGTCAAATTGGAATAATCACCGAAAGCGTATGTGTCGTAAAGAATTTCTTCAACATCCGCATAAAGATATTCCGGAGTTCCTTTTTCAAAAGTGAAAGTCAAAATAGGATTGAATCCTGAGCCATTCCATGTCTCAAAATAAAATTCAAATTCCACAAGTCCTTGTAATACAGAAGTATAATCAGTAACATCTATATCATCTTCACACTGAACTCCGAAAGGAGAAATATAGCGGAAGAGTTCCATCCATTCCCCACGGTAATTTTTTACTCTTATACCACCCACTCTGTCGTATGTATCACAATTACCATTGACACAGTTGTGGTCATAATATGCCGTGATATGGTTGAATGCTCCCACATGGGACGGAATCGGATACTCGCCTCTTACACTCTGAATGGAAGGAGTACATACGAGATCGCCATTGAGAGTCACAACCTGCTGGGTTTCAAAATTATCAGTCACTTCGAAAGAACTGTTCAAAGTAGTGGTCTTGCCTCCTGAAGTATGAACATCAACTGTCATGTTGTAGGTGCCGAAATCGGATGGAGTCCATGTGGTGTAGAAATAGCCGTTATCAGGGTTATTAGGATATGCGGTTTCAAGCTCGTACTCCTGTCCGTCAATGGTACAAGTCACCTGTTCGATGAGTATGGCGTCGCTATGTTCGATATAGGCACTGACGACAAGCAGCATGGCATGCAAATCAGTCATATAGACTTTTGAGCCATCATAAGGACGGCGGCTAGTAACATCAGGAGTATAAGCCAACGGGTCATACACCTCGAAAGTTTTATACACATCGGCCGCAGGAAGCCATACGTCATCTCCTGCCTGATATGCCTTGATTGTAACCGTCCCTTCCTCACCGGTAAGTGTAAGTATATTGCCATCAAGTGTGGCAGGGCCGCTGACAAATTCAAACGAGACATCCAATCCGGAAGTGGCAGTAGCTGTCAAAGTGATTGGAGGATTGATTGTCAGTTGGTTAGGAATATCAGCCATCTCTATGTACTGTACATTGCCTTCCGGTGATTTGCGGACAAGTATATTGTCGAAACCACCGACTCCACCTTGAGAATGGAAAAAAATGCCGTCCCACATCTGATAGTCGTTTTTATCACCGGAACCGGGTGTAAGTCCCATATTATGATTTGTGCAGCTTGCCATCTGTATCCACTCTCCCTCGCAGTTTTCCTTTACGAAAACGGTAAGGGCACCGGCACCATCATACGCCGAAAAATCGAAAGTCAGTTTATAACGTGTCCACCCCACCCCTTCATAGTCGAGTTGAACTGATTCGCTGTTGGGAAAATGGACAACTGTATGATTATCAGTGCCCTGATTTTTTGCAGACAGATAGACACCGCCATCACCGTCCGTCATTCCAGGGAGGACATTGCCATCGTTATCGGAATCATAGCCGATACCGAAGAAAACACCCCACCAGTTGCGGTACATATCTATTTCCATATCGATGACACCACCATCCTGGAAGGAGAAGTTGAAATTAGGCGAAGCCTTACGAGTTGCTGTGCGTCCTACACCAGAGCCGCCGTAAGGATAGAAGATACCGATGGTTTCATCTGGAGTCATTATACCACTATTGACTATGGCCACATCAAAATCCTGAGACGTGGATGCGGTTTGGAAATGAGTGCTCCATCCGTCCTGACCATTCAGATTCTGTGTGCCTTCAGTAAGATTATTGAAATCGTAAATGTACTCTTCCTGAGCAAAAATCGCGCTTGATACCATCAAACCGACGATAATAAGTAATAATTTT
>CALFIZ010000038.1 GCA_937877575.1 uncultured Marinilabiliales bacterium
GGGCAATGAACTTAAACAAGAAGGGAAAGACGTTATAAGTCTCAGCATCGGAGAACCGGATTTTGACACACCGCGTTTCGTAAAAGATGAAGGCATAAAGGCTATTGAAGACAATTTCACACATTATACGTCAGTCCCCGGTATCATCGAACTCCGTAAAGCTATCTGCAAGAAGCTGTTACGCGACAATGGGGTGGAATACACTCCTGACCAGATAGTTGTCTCCACAGGCGGAAAACAGGCTATCGCCAACGTTCTGCTCGCATTGCTCAACAAAGGCGATGAGGTGGTTATACCCGCTCCATACTGGGTGTCGTATTCCGAACTGGTAAAGCTTGGTGAAGGAACTCCGGTCATCATCAATACCGGCATTGAAAATGATTTTAAGATTACTGCCTACCAGCTTGAGAAAGCCATCACTCCAAAGACTAAACTTTTCATGCTAAACTCACCTTGCAATCCTTCCGGTTCGGTTTATTCGATGGATGAACTGTCAGCTCTTGCAGATGTGCTCAGAAGACATCCTCATGTTTATATCCTCTCTGATGAGATTTATGAGCACATAGTTTTCGAAGGCAAACACATTTGCTTTGCACAGTTTGCTGATTTGAAGGACAGGACAATCATAATCAACGGAGCATCAAAGGGTTTCGCTATGACAGGGTGGAGAATCGGTTTCTCTGCATCCTGTAAGGAAATAGCAAAGGCTTGTACAAAACTTCAGGGTCAGATAACATCATCTACCAATTCCATAGCTCAGAAGGCTGCAGTGGTGGCTTTCGACTGCGACCCTAAGACTATGCCGGAGATGAATATGATGATTTCCAAATTCAAGGAACGCAGAGACCTCTTGCTTTCCATGCTTAAGGAAATTCCTGGCTTTAAGGTAAACATCCCTTACGGCGCTTTCTACGTGTTCCCGGACATTTCTTATTATTTTGGAAAGTCTGATGGTACAACTACCATAAACAATGGTATGGACTTATGCATGTATATACTTAATAAGGCGTATGTTACATTGGTTCCGGGAGCTGCTTTCGGAAATGAAAACTGCATACGCTTCTCGTATGCCACATCCAATGAAAAGCTTATTGAAGCAGTGAGAAGAATCAAACTCGCTCTTGCAGACTTAAAATAACATATCTGTATGACGTCGGGAAAATCTGTCCTTGTGATCGGTGATGTCATGGTTGACGAATACTTCACCGGGATTGTCAGCAGAATTTCACCGGAGGCTTCCGTGCCTGTCCTTGACGTGAAATCCATCACTGACTTCCATGGAGCGGCAGCCAACGTTGCAGTCAATGTCAATGCTGCCGGTTTCAAGCCTGTGGTTCTGTCGGTTATCGGCAATGACAGACATGGCAGGATATTGCTCGATTTGTTCGATAAATATGGTATCGACAAAGACGGGCTTGTTGTTTCGGAAACCCGCAAAACAACTGTGAAACAGCGTTTTATATCAAACAACAGACAGATTTTCCGTGCCGACATTGAAGATGTCAGCAATATCAGTGCCGACGAGGAAGACAAAATAATTGAGAAAACGGCTTCATGGCTTGAATCCAAGGATATTTCAATAGTCATTCTCCAGGACTACAACAAGGGGGTCTTGACTGCGAATGTCATAGAAAAAGTTATCCGGCTCGTTAATTCAAAAGGTGTTAAAGTATGTGTTGACCCAAAGAAACTCAATTTTGACAGGTACGACAATGTGTTTCTTTTCAAGCCGAATCAAAGGGAACTCTCAGATTACATTGGCAGGGAGCTGCCGGATGGTGAGCTGGAAATTGCTGTTAAAGATTTCCAGAATAAACATCATATTGAAAATGTGCTGCTTACGCGAGGTGCTAAGGGCGTTGTCATGTTTTCGGAATATGGCGCTACTGTGAAATACATTCCTTCAGATGAGCGTCAGGTGGCAGATGTGACCGGTGCCGGTGACACTGTCATAAGCATAATGTCGGTTTGTTTGATCTCGGGGCTGAGTGTTGATAAGTCGGCATCAATAGCCAATGCAGCAGGCGGATTTGTATGCGGCAAACCCGGCGTGGCATTCATTACACGCGATGAATTATTACAACTTGCAAAAAAAGAATCGGGCTTCTGCAATAATTTTTAATTTTCTGCGTTTGGCTTCTGTATGAATAAGATAATAAAAAAATGTGTTTGTTTGGCATTTATGGCACTCTTTTCGATAACTGCCTTCTGCCAGTTCACACAGCGTGATTTGCCACCCAATTTAGTAACATACGATGATGCCCCGTATCATTTCGGTTTCACTTTGTCGGCTTGCAGCTGGAATTTTGCGCTGACTCTGGAGGATGATTTTGATGATATTTGGTGTTACAATTATAAAAAAATAGATGATGGCCAATATCATGTGGATGCTTTGTCCGAGAATAAGTATTATAAAATACTTGAAGTTCAGACTAAATTTGTACATCCCGGTTTTGCGGTAGGCATAGTCGGAAATCTTCGACTTGGTGAATATTTCGATTTCAGGGTCGTTCCGGGACTTTCTTTTGGGGAACATACTATATCATATAAGATAGCAATGAATGATAATCCTGTTGATGGTACTTATTCTTTTGTTGATGAAGAAAAGAAGAATTCTGACAAAGTGGAATGTGTTTTTGTTGATTTGCCTGTTCTTCTGAAATACAAGGGCAAGAGAATACACAATGTGCGTCCTTATATTACCGGTGGTTTTGAAGGTAAGGCAAATTTGTTGGCAGGAGTCGGATATGCCAGCCATACCAGTGAAAAGCTCAGTTCGCTGAAACTGAAGGTTTGGGATATTATGTACACCTTCGGTGGCGGAATGGATTTTTATATGTTCTGGTTCAAACTTGGAGTGGAATTAAGATACGGATGTTCCTTCATTGATACCCGCGACAAACTTGAAGGCAGGCATTTCTGCACCAACTCTATAAAATCTGCTAAGGCAAACCAGTTTCAGGTAATATTTACATTTGAATAAATTATTGATTTGCAATAAAATATAACGACTATGGAACAATTATTCGAGGAAATGATAAGGGTTAACATGTTAGAGCATGAGGTAATCTATCATACTATGAAATCATTCAAAATGCTCCGTGATGCGGCGAGGAGGATAGAGGAGAAGTTTGAGAGCAAATATCCGGAAAACAATATGGGATTCGAAGTTAACAAAAGCAGCGAATACGTCTTTGAAGTTTCTTTCGGCAGTGATGTCTTGGCGTTTATAGCCCATCCCGATGTCTATTGCTTTCCTAAGAATCATGAAACGACGCGTTTGCCTTACGTTACGGAAAACAAATCCAATTCGTATTGCGGCGTGATTGAAATATACAATTTCCTTTCCGAATCATTCCAGTTCAACAAATTAGATGACAGCGGAGCTCTTATCGGTCGTGTATATGTGAATCGTGAGGGACATTTCTATGTTGACGGTGTAAGGGAGCTTGCCGGTTTCCTCAGCAGGTTTGACTCGGAAGTGTTTTCCGTCGCCGCAGCGGAAAAAATAATCGAATCTTCAATAGAAGTTGCACTGCATTATGACATGTTCGTTCCCGAAATTTCCGAATTAATAAGGATATCTCTCGATTCTTTTATGTCATATAGAGATAAAATGAAGCTCAGATCAGGCAAAAAAATCGGGTTCGAATAGGGTGGTTGTTGTTTATTTAATTGATATATTGAGTGTTATACTGTTAACAATTGTTAGTAATTTTTTTCTAAAAAAAATTACACCAATATCGAAATTTGTGATAATTTTGCAGCCGTCTTAAAGATAACAAAAGCGGTCCCTTCGTCTAGCGGTTAGGACGTCAGGTTTTCATCCTGGAAACAGCAGTTCGATTCTGCTAGGGACTACAAAAATAACAAAAATAATATGGCAAATCATAAATCAGCAATTAAGCGAATCAGACAGACCGAAAGAAGAAGGATTCACAGAAGATATTACGCAAGAACAATGCGCAATGCTATAAGAAAGTTCAGAATGTTGACAGATAAGAATGAGGCTACCACTCAATTACCAAAAATCAGTTCCATGATTGACAAGATGGCTTCAAAACGTATAATTCATAGAAACAAAGCTGCTAACCTCAAATCAAAGTTAGCAATCAAAGTTAACAAGATGTAAAAAAAAGCCGCTCATTTGAGCGGCTTTTTTTTTACCTGATTGTCTGTTAGAATTTTTCAATTCTTTGTCTGAGTATTCCCATCTTGTCAAGGAATATACCTTCAGGATTATATGAGCTGTTGACGACATAGCCTGTGCTGTCATACTTCCAGAAATTGACGATGACAGGTTCGGCTCTGTTATCGCATTCGATTGTCAGCACTGCATCCGGTTTGCCTTTAGGCAGTTCATACACAAAATCATTGCAAATCATTGTGCTCATCCTGCCCACGTAGTTTCTTGCTCTCAGTGAGTCAACCAGAATGCCGTCTCTTTCCCATCTTCCGTTACCGACATTCACCATGTCGATTTCATGACCGGCTGCTGTCTTGACGTTTGTATGAATCATGTTGTTGTAATTGACAGCATAGATTCTTTGGCTTCTCATCCAATTGAAATTGTCGTTGAATGTGAATCTCAGGTTGCCGTTCACGAGATAAACAACATCGCTGTTTGCCATTCTTATGAATGTTGCAGGGAATGACTTTCCGGGATTTGAGGTTGTTTCATCAGGGTTCTGGTGTCCTGTATCAACCCAGTCGCTCTTGCCTATATAGAAATCGCTTACGACCTTGCCTTTTGAAAAATACTGTACGTGTGTTGCATGTTTGTTGTCAACTTCATATACAGGCCACTGGTCTTTATTTGTTGATGCAACTCTGACAGGTTTTACGTTGAGGCTCTGGCCATACATAAGGTTGACTTTGACAGTGTCAACTGATTGTTTTTTGCCATCGGCTTTGACAACCCAGTCTTCGCTATTGACTTTCTCAAGTACAATGTCGTATGAGTTTGCGGCTGCCTTATAGACTATCTTGTCGATATCGTCTTTGTTGGCCTCGTTGAGAACTGTTGCAATGTTTGTTTCTTTGCTTTTGTTGTGGCATTGTGTGAATGCCATGGTCACAAATATGGCAATTAAAACCATAATTGCGCCGCTTAAATGTTTTTTACTGAACATAATTTTCCTCCGTTCTTTTATTTCTTTTTATTAATTTTTTTTGCCAGTTGAATATTCCGTACAGGATAATCAGAACGATTGGAAGCAGGAAATTAACCCATTTGAGGGTTGCTTTCTTGCTGTCGCTGATTTCGTCTATAGGTCTGTAATTGATTCCTTTGGAGCGCAATTCTATCAAGCCTGTGTCGTCTGACAGCCAGTCGATACTGTTTGCCATCAGGTTCACGTTGTCGGCGTTGGTGCGCTGTCCGCCCTGACTTGCCGCATAATCGCCGTCGGCGACAACAACTATGTTTGTTGTCGGTCCGTTGTTGAAACTTCCGGTGAGTACGCCTGCTACCGGAATGTTGTGCATCGGGAAGTCAGTGTCGGTCCACTTTTTGGTTATGTCAATATACACAGGAAGTATCACATTTTCAGCTGCTTCCGAAGAAAACATGATAGGTGTGAACTCTATTCCTTCATTACCTGTAAACTGCAGGGACGAAGGAAACATCAGCGAAACACCTTTCAGGCTTTCGGTTATCGGGTGTTCGGCGAAATTGGTTATAATAGGTAAATACGGGAAAGAGAGCGGAACGGTCATGTTGAATACGCCCTGCTGCTGCTTTACCCCTATGTTACCGCAGTGTTTGTCAATAACCACATCGTCTTCTATGACAAGTCCCTTCTGTGTAAGCCATCCCTCAAGTCCTGTGGATATGCTTGTCAGCTGCATGGAACTCTGCAGGTCGGCGTTGACATGTTCAATGTTGAGAAACAGTTTGCCGCCGTTTGCTATGAAGTTGTCGAGAAGAGCCAGTTCGTTTTCATTGAATGGCTGCCTTGGTGCATTGATTACCAATGTTTTATATTTGAGAAGATTTGTGGTGTCGTGGAGATAGACATTTTCTATGTTGTATAAAAAGCCTATTTCGTTGAACAGCTGTCCGAGACTCTGCATCGGTATTTCATTGTGGCCTTGGACGAACCCGAGGTATGGTTTGTTGGTTATGCTGACTTTTTTGATGCTTGTGGTAAGCGTGTATTCGAGCGGGGTCTTGGGCTGGATGATAGGTATGGCTTCGCTTTTATCTCCGAAGGATACCACAGCTCCGAGGTATGCTTTCTGTTGTTCGTTTTTATCTTTTTCCCTGACGCTGAGAAGTACAGGTCTGACACCGTATTTCATGGCTTCCTGTTCGAGTTCGTTGTTGCCGAGCGGATCAACGAATTTGAAGGCTATGTTTCCTTTTGCGAGGGCGGCATATTCATTCACCATGTCTTTGAATTCCTTTCTTACCTGAGCATATTCAGGAGGAAGGTCTTCTGAGAAATAAGCTGTGATGTTTACAACATCATCAAGGTTTCTGAGGATGTTTTTGGTGGCGTTGCTGAGGGTGTACTCCTTGTCTTCAGTGGCATCGAAACGGCCATGGAAGGTGACTGCTAAAATGTTGACTACTACGACGATGCCAATGATAGCCAACAGTGTCAATGTTAATTGTCTTCTTGTTCTCATGTCGTTAGTCTTTTAGTTTTCTTTGTGACAGTGCAGCGACCGCACCTGTCAGTCCGAGAAATGTTATCGATAAGAAATATATTACGTCAGCGGTGTCGATGATACCGCGTGCCATAGGTTCAAAATGAGTGGTGGAGCTGAGATAATTGAAGATGTTGCCTAATGTTCCGCTCATGGTGTTTGCCAGTGTGCCGCAGATCAGATGGAAGAAAACGCAGAAGCAGAGTGACAAAAGTACGGCAACAATCTGATTTTTTGTGATACTGCTTGCAAAGATTCCGATACCGGCGTATGCACTGCTTAGCAGCAGAAGTCCGAGATACCCTGACAGTGTTGCCCCGTGGTCGATGTTGCCTATCTTTGCAATAGTGATATAATAAGGTGATGTGAGCAGTAATGCTATAAAAATCATAATCATCGATGACAGGTACTTGCTTATCACGACCTGCCAGTCGGTGACCGGTTTTGTGAGCAGAAGTTCAATTGTCCCCGAACGTTTCTCCTCTGCGAAAGTGCGCATGGTGAGTAATGGGACGAAGAAAAACAGCGACCAGAAACATATCAGAAAGAATGAATCCAATGATGCCTGCTTGCGATAAAATATGTCGGCCCCGGAAGGTAGCCATGTGAAAAATCCGGTAACGCCCAAAAACAGGACGAGCAGGATATATGCTATCAACGAGTCGAAAAACGTCTTAAGTTCTTTTTTAGTTAAAGTCCAAATCTTATTCATTTTCCAAGTCATTAATTAGTTGTCAGTTCACGGAATACATCTTCGAGTTTGGTTTCAACCGAAGTGAGCCCGGTTAATGTCCAACCTCTTGACACACAAAGATTAAACACATCGCGCTTGGAAGTGGTCTGAGGTCTTGAATGAAATTCAAACCTGTTGTCACTATCCTTTATGATGTCAACCGAAGCGGCGTTAGGCAGTTCTGACAGTGCCTTGTAGATTTCATTGGTGTTGCC
>CALFIZ010000039.1 GCA_937877575.1 uncultured Marinilabiliales bacterium
TATATTCCATTAATTCCGCAACTGTTATCTGTGGGTTATCAATTAATGCTATTGTTCCGTCAACAACTTCTCTTAAGTTATGTGGCGGAACGTTTGTTGCCATACCTACCGCAATACCGGATGAACCATTTAATAATAACATCGGAAGTCTTACAGGCAAAACAGAAGGTTCTTCTAATGAACCGTCAAAGTTTGGTTCAAAATCAACTGTTTCACAATCAATATCAGCAAGCATAGAAGTTGTAATTTTGTGCATACGAGCTTCTGTATAACGCATTGCAGCAGCTCCGTCACCGTCAACAGAACCGAAGTTCCCATGCCCATCAACAACCAGATATCTTGTATTAAAATCTTGTGCCAAACGAACTAAAGCTTCATAAACGGAACTATCACCGTGCGGGTGATATTTACCAAGAACTTCACCGACAATTCTGGCACATTTTCTAAACGGTTTATCAGGAGTCATACCTAATTCATTCATTGCATATAAAATACGTCTGTGAACAGGCTTTAATCCGTCTCTTACATCCGGTAATGCACGCCCGACAATTACACTCATAGCATAATCAATATATGAACGCTTCATTTCCTCTCTTATATTTACAGGAACAATTTTTCCGTCCCCGAACATGTTTTGCTGAGTAGTCAATACTAATCCCTCCAAGTCTATTCTATATAGCAAAATTATAGCACAAACATACTTTTTGTGCTTAAAATCTTTACAAGGGGTAACAAATATTTAAGTAATATGATAAATTAATCCTTCATCCATTTTGCAAAATCTTCTCTGCGCCATTCGACATCAGAACGAATTTTTTTTGCAGGGACTCCGGCTATAAGGGTATTTTCTTCGTCAAACTTTTTATTAACCAACGACATTGCACCTACAATTGAACCGTTTGGAATAAACGAACCTTTGAGAATTATCGAACGCATACCTATCCAAACATTGTCACCGATTACGATATCCTCAGGAGGGTTAAGAAGTGCCCCTGTTTTTTTATCTAAAACTACGTGACCGTCATTATTGCGAACCATTATTTCTCTTGCAAACATGCATTCATTACCAATGTAAATATTTTTGCCGTTTTTTGCAACAATATTAATTTCGCGATAAGCGCTAACCCCTGAACCAACCGTTATCTCAGAACCGCCTTCAAGCCCAAAAGTTGTATGACGTATAATTCTGTGTTTGGTTGTTTTTAGAGAAAATTTATTATTGTCTCCGTCAATTACAATATGTGTGTTTACAAAATTGGCCGGTAATTCAATTCTTACAATATTATTGTTGCCATTAATCGCAATAGATAAACCTTTTACGATAATATTTTCACCGGCAGCTATGGCCGTATTGGTCAGATCTATGCCGTTAACCGCAGGATTGGCACTTACCCATTCACCTTCTGCACCATAGCGGCCATCAAAATTGCCAGCCAGCAGTTTTACACTGCCATTATCGGCAGTAACCGAAACGTTCTTAGCAGCAGTACCAATGACAATATTCTTGGCACTCTTTAAGATAACATCCTTGCCTGCCCGCAAATTGCCGGAAATATTCATTTCGCCGCCAGCACTGGCCAATTCAATCGATGCATTTGGATTATTCGCCCACAAGTTATCCCGTATCTGGATCGATTCACTCGCCAGCCGGATACCGGATGCAGCCGTTACCGTCATATCACCGGAAATATCCAAACTATAGGGGGAATTCGCGATAAAGGACATGGTTTGCAGATTGTTATTCTTGTTGAGGAATTTTGCATCACCATACAGCTTGATGTAAATGAGGTCAGACTCGTCGCTGGTAGCCACAGCACCATCAACAGTAAGTACATTAGCCCCCTCTTCCTGCGTATAGGTATAAGCGTCTACATCTGAACCGTCCTCATTCATGGTAACAGACTCGCCCACTGCACCCAGCAGGCGTTTGCTGATAACATCGCCCTTGATATTGGTCTTATAACCAAGCAAGGTAATGGAATCACTGCCCGTAAGGTTGGTATTGGTGACACTTATCGTCTGTCCGCTTTCCATGGTGTACTCATGGTTTTCAGCATCATAGCTCTTAGCCGCTGCCAGCAAGAGGTTATTGCCGCGGATTTCCTTGACCGGTGCATTTTCTGCATCTGCATTGATTGTAATCTGCTCTGCCCGGAAACTTACATCCCCGGCAGCAGAAACATCCGTATTGGTCAAAGCAAGGGTGTTCCCATCCCCAGCTGACCAGTCAGCTCCATCAGCATTTCCTGCCAGCAGGTTGATATGACCATTAGAAGTATTCGTCGTTCTGAGGGTGCTGGCGTTTATTGCAATGGTGTCGCCCTTGATATCCAGGCTGCCCCCTGTGGTCAAGGCAGTGCCATCCAGGCTGATAGCCTCACTTGCCAAAGCAACATTATTGGCCACTGCGATGTTAGCATTTCTGGTGGCAATAGAATCCGTTGCATGGACATTCAGGTTAGCTGCCTTCACGACTTTAGCCGCATCTGCTGCCTCACCAATCACCACATTGCCAGTACCTTCTGCATGACCCAGAGTGATAGTGCCATTCTCGGCATCAAGACTGCCCGTTGCACTGACATTATCACCGTCAATAGTGATATTGGCAGCTGCAACATTACCGGAAGATACGACATCCCCCGACACAGAAGCAACGCGGACATTCCCACCGGCAGTCATATCACTGCTGCTGTTGACAGCCTTGGCACCAGCGGTACCATCAGAAGAGGTTGCCGCAAGGTTAATATTCTCGCCAGCAGTCATGGAGCCGCCAGTGGCTTCGATAGCCCTGGCAGAAGTGATGGTGATATTGCCGCCGGTAGTGTTATCCGCTTTCAAAGTGGCACCAGTCAGGGTTACATCATTA
>CALFIZ010000040.1 GCA_937877575.1 uncultured Marinilabiliales bacterium
CATACGAGATAAGCTAGTGACTGGAGTTCAGACGTGTGCTCTTCCGATCTACCCGGGTCGTAACCGTATTTTTCTATAAGATAGTTTTTAACTCTCTCAAGGTCAGTAACTGTTGTACGTGAAGTGTTTGTAGTTACATCGCCGTCGAAAGTTGGGTCGTTGCCATCGTATGGCTGCCATGATGGGCCTGCATTAACCATAGGTGAGTATTCACCGTTTACGAAGAAGAATAATTTGTCCTTAATGATAGGACCGCCAACGCTTAAGCCGTAGGTCTGTGAACTGATGTTGGTTGCATTTGCCACAGAGTCACCAGCTACCTTGTAACCGTGTAAGCCAGGGAATTGTTGGAAAGTGTAAACGCTTCCCTTAAATTCATTGGTACCGGATTTTGTGATGGCATTGATGGCAGCACCTGTGAAACGTGACTGACGGACATCGTAAGGAGCGATATTGACGCTGATTTCCTCAAGAGCATCAATGCTTATAGGACCATTGCTGCCACCAGGGAGGTTGCTGCTCAGACCAAAGTTGTTGTTGAAACCTGCACCATCGACTGTGAAGTTGTTGTAACGACTGTCACGACCGCCAAATGACATGCCGGTTGACTGAGGGTTCATTTTTACGAGGTCGTTAATGCTACGTTCAATGGTAGGAAGCATCTCAATATTCTCGGAGGTGATATTGGTGGATGTACCTGACTTGTTTGAATTCAGAATTGAATTCTCCTGAACAGCAACGATTTCAACTTCGTTGATTGCTACGTTTGTCGGTTTAAGGTTTGTGTTCAATACATAAGTCTCACCCAATTTGAGAGTAATGTTCTCGAATGTTGCAGGATGATAACCGACGAATGAAACGTCAACTCTGTAAGGACCGCCGGAACGTAAACCTTGAAGATTGAAACGGCCTTCACTGTTTGATGTTGTGCCGTAGGTGGTTCCTGAAGGAACATGTTTTACAACGATTGTTGCTCCCGGTAATGTGCCGTCACTGCCTGTGATTTTACCGGAGATACCTGATGTTGTTACCTGTGCACTTACAGCAACACTTAACAACATTGAAATTGCCACTAAGGCAAAGCGTAAAATTCTTTTCATACTTAAAGATTTAATTAATACATAAACTTTTACTAACTCTTTATCTTTCAATTATTTATTTGTTTATTCCGAGTGTTTTTCAAAGCCTTTTTCTTTGGGTGCTAAAGTAGTTAAAAATTACAAAAAAATTGTTTTTTTACTCCAAAATCATTATTAACAGGGGTGTTTGTTTTATAACACGCTGAATGTTAGAATGTTGGTTTATAATAGGGGCTAAATGTTAATAAATCTGTTAATAACCTTGATGGTTCTTAACAAATGTGTGTATTCATTGCCATTGAAGATTCCGTTGTTGTCAATATGTTCCACTTTTACTTTCCCGCTGCAGTGAATTATGTGCTCCGAATCCACGAGTATGCCAACGTGAGTGATGCTTTCCTCATCCCCGAAAAATGCGAGTTCCCCTCCCTTGGCTTCCTGGACTATGCTTAGCGTTTCACCAATGTTGACTTGCTGTGAGGCATCTCTTGGAAGTTTTATGTCGCACATTTTGAAGACAGTCTGAACGAAACCGGAACAGTCGAATCCCATGAATGTCTTACCGCCCCAGAGATATGGACAACCGATGAATTTTTTTGCCGTTTCCAGAATTGTCTCCGAGGTGGTGCTATGGGTACCTTTGACGGTAAAATCGTGTCCGTTGACATTGAATCGTCCGTCTTTGTCGGGGACGTTAATTATGCTGCCGGCAGAAACTATGAACTCATTGTTATTTTCATCAGCAACAGTTATCAACCTGTCTTTGACGGTCATGGTTTCTTGTCGGGTGCCGTTATAATCGGTGAACTGTCGTGCGTCTATCCAGCCTTTATACGAGTCGAAATCTGTTTTGACTTGCATCCAGCCTTCGCTGTATTCAATTACTTCGTATGTTTCACCGAAGAGAATCTGTGAGACCATTTCCGCGCAGTGTGATTTTTCGGCGCGCATCGGTATTTGTGGGAGAAGTGATATTCCTAACATTTTTTGCTTAATATCTAATTCTTTTATGCATGATGTCTATCAGATAGTCAATGAATGTGGCTTTTATCTCATTGATGTCCTTGAAAGTGAGTTCAGTGTTAATGAATTGGTTTTCAGCAATCTGAGAGTCAATGATTGAGTTGACGGTGTTTTTAATCCGCTGTATGGCGGCATTGGGGTCGGCTATGTCGTCCCAGGATTTCGATGCTGCCTGAACTGAATCCGCCATCATTACGATAGCCGTCTCGCGGGAGTTTGGCTTATTGTTGCCCGGATAACGGTAATCGTTTTCGTTCACGTTTTCCTTTCCGTACATTTCAACTGCCTTGTTGTAGAAGAAGCGGTGCATGCGGGTTCCGTGGTGTGTGGCTATAAAACCTGCGATGTCTTTCGGAATGCGGTTTTTCTTGGCCATTTCAACTCCGTCGGAAACATGTTTGAATATGATGTCTGCGCTTTTCTTAGGGTCGTTGAGCTCATCGTGCGGATTACTGCTTTTGGCCTGATTTTCTGTAAAATAGTTCGGAGCGGACATTTTGCCTATATCATGATACAGTGCGCCTGCGCGAACCATAAGGACATTTGCGCCTATTCTGCGTGCGGCCCTTTCCGAGAGATTTGCAACTTGTATGCTGTGCTCAAAAGTTCCCGGTGCCACTTCACTGAACTGCCGTAATAACTTGTTGTTGGTGTTGGCATACTCTATAAGACTGATGTCGGTGGTTTTTCCCGACAGTTTTTCGATGAAAAAAACGAGTGGCATTGCCGTCAGAGTCAGACCGGCATTAATGAGATAGTAGAAAAGAACAGGGTAGTCGAGATGCATGATGTTGCCTGTAGTGACGATTTCGCCGAGGATTGTCAAGCCAACGTATGATATGACAATAGGAAAGACTATTGCGAAATATTGGCTGCGTCTTTCGATTTTGGAAATGCAGGCAATCGTGATTATTCCTGTGATTATGGTTACTAATATGTAATTGAATCCGCCTGTGGTTGCCACTGCTATCAGTAAAGTCGTCAGTAACAGTCCCCATAATGCAACTTTGTTGTCGTAAAACGCCCGCAGTATGATGGGGATGATACATACCGGAACTATATACACATACTTGTTATTCAGCAATTGGAGCAGGACTGCGAGAAGTACGGCTGCACATATTACAAGGGTAATCAGATTGAAGTTTTGCCAGTTTAAGAGCAGATTCTTCTCGTAAATATACAGGTACAGGTAGAATGCCAGAATTATGATACTGAAATACAGGAAGTTGGCAATACGGACGTTTATCGAGTCGTTGTTCCTGTGAATACTTTCATAGTATGTCTTGAGTGAATTGAGTTTGTTGTATGTGTCATACGTTATAATCTCATCTTCTGAGACAATCAGGGAACCGCGTGACACTAACCCGTATGTGTCGGAGAGGTTTTTATATCTTTCATTTATAATGGCATCCGTCTTGTCTTTGTCGAGAGTTATGTTTTCACGGAGATTGTCAAGGACTATCTTTTCAATCGACAGCGAAATGTCATCGGGAAGGCTTTTGGTTTTGGATAGGATATATGAAGATGCTTTTTCAGCAGTGTATAATTGTCCTAAGAATGAGTAAGATACGTATTTGCCTTTTTCAAGACAGATTATATAAGTCGAGTCTTTGCTTGATATTTCATCATCCAGTTTTATTACACCTGTATTGAGCACATCGGTGAAAGATGATATTATATTCTCGATTTGGCTTGTGTGATGGCTGTCTTTGTCAACCGTCCTGATGGAGTTTCTGAAGTTGTTTATTTGTTGGTTGGTCAGATTCTCATCAAAAATATAGAAAGGATTGACGTTTCTTGATATTTCTTTTCTTTCCCTTATCAGTTGTTCGCTTGACTTGTATAACGGGAAACTTATGGGCGCTTCGAGAGTCGGATAATTCCATGTGCCGCCGATTTCGTATTTGTAATTGAATGTGTTTATATCGGGAATAATGTTCATCGCTATGGCTATTATGGTCAGAAGTATTACAACTCTGATAGCCAGACCTAAATTTCCGGTTAACATTCTGTCGCGGAAATTCTTCCATGATGATGCCGACTTTTCTGTGTCGTTGTGAGTTGTGCTGTTGTTATTTTGAGGTTCCATTGTTAAATAAGAGGTCGATAATGCTTAGGTTCGGGAAGAAACTGAATCTGTCGGAGAAGACCTGGCAATATTCGTCAAACGGTCCGAAGTCAAATTCCTCGTCTTTGCGTAAATCCACGTCTGTTTCATCAGGGATTATATATGATGCGGAGAAAGACGCATCATATTGTTTTTCCATGATATTGCAGATGGTTTCGTATGAGTCGATGCAGACATCCGCAAGAAAATCGTAGTGTTTCTGCCAGATGTGTATGATGTCGTCAATATAGTAGTCGAAAAAGGCGGAGGCCTTGTATGCGCTTAGCACTGCTCTGTAGTGACGGATTTGCCAGTTCTGGTTGTTGTCGATACGCATGTTTTTGAGCAGCGTGTGGTTTCCGTCAACTTTTTTTACCGGTACCGATAAAGTAAGCAAACCGTTGCAGGAAAGAATCCTGCAACGGTTGCGATATGTTTGTTTGATGTAGTTTTCGTTGATGTCGAAGACTGCTGGGTCTGAGACATCAAGTTTGTTCCACCAGCCGACAGGTCCGAAATATGTAACCGGTAAGATAGTCACAATTATTTTTTGTTATCAGTCAGTAGAAGCTCGTTAATGGCTTGAATTACAGTTTCTTTTGGAAGATTGCCCATGCCCATCTGCGGTTTGCCCTTTTTGGGGACGAAGAGAATTGACGGGATGCTTCTCACTCCGAATACGGCGGACAGTTCTTTCTGCTCTTCGGTGTTGATTTTATAGCAGATTATCTTGCCTTTGTATTCGTTGGCTATTTGCTGAAGGGTGGTTGAAAACATACGGCACGGGCCGCACCACGATGCATAGAAATCTATGATGCATGGTTTTTTGCCTTCATATACGAATTCTTGAGGGTTCTTCTCATAATTCCATACTTCCTTCAGAAACATCTCTTTTGTGAGATGCACTATCTCAACGTCCTTGTCATTCTGCCCGAAGGCAATGTTTGATGTCAGACATACGAGAACTGTAACAAGTGTTATTAATGCTTTTTTCATTCTACAACAAATTTCTTTGTGGCCACACCGTTATTGCTGGTGAATCTGACAACATACACACCTGCCGGTAATGAGCTGATATTTATGCTGCTTGTGATGTCAGAGCTGCAAATAGTGTCTTCGGCAACTATCATGCCATTGGAGTTGGCTATCTGGTATTTGATGTCCTGTGCCTCTATATTCGGCATGGTGATGTATAGCTTGTCGGTTGCAGGATTCGGATGGATTCTGATATCATCAAGACCGAATTCTCTCATGCCATCATAACTCCAGTCGGCAAAATAAACTGAGAATCCGTTGCCTTCTTCGATGAAGCCGTCGGTTCTGAAAACCAACTGGAAACCTTTGTTTCCATAGTTTATGAGTTCATCCGGTGTTGTGCCGTAGAATGTGTAGGACTCTTCAGTGTCGAAGTCGGTTATGGTCACGAAATCGTTTTCATCGTAGGTGTTAAGGTAGTTGAACTTGATATATCCGCCGTCTGTTGAACCGGGATAGATGCAGTTCCAACGGCACAGGGTCTTAGGATTGTAGTGCTTGTCCTCAGGATTGCTGACGATAGTGCCGTATATTGAATTTATAGGATTGGTGGTATTGCAGTATTTCTGTCTTGAGGTAGTGTATTTGAACACGAATCCAGGAGCTGAATTGTTGCCGTAGAATTCAACGAACATCTTGTTGCCTGTTGAAGTCAGCGAGCCCGGTGTGTCACCGTTTGTGTAAGATGCGAGAAGTTCTGCGTCAGTGTCGCTGCCGTCATAAACGTTTACCACGTCGCCTTCCGCAATGTCGAATGATTCCCATGACAGTGTGATGGTGTTGATAGTGTCATATTCCGACTGCGGATTGATGAGCCATGTGTTGTATGTTCCCGGGAGATAGTATTCCACAGGGCCTGAACCGTCATCGACTCTGCCTACTTTTGAGGTGACTTCCACGTTTTCGAAATATACCGGATATTCTGATGCATCTGGGTAGAAATCTTTAACAACACCCTGATCTTGTGAGAAACCGTCCGGAGAGCTTGAAGTGTACCAGGAATTCATATATCCGCCCCAGTTGAAGTTGAAGTGGAATGTCTTGTTGTTCCCAACTATACGATATCCGTCGCAATTGAATGCGTGGCCGCCTTCAGAAGGACTATGGCCGCTGTAATACAAAGGATAGCCGCTGTCAAGCTGGTCAATCAGCATGGATTCCCATGTGTTTGTATTTGATTTGGCGATGTATGATGCGTATGGGTATTTGAAGTGCTCGTGCAATGCTGCAGGAACATCTGTGGAATAAGCACCTGAACCGTTCGGGTCGAACTGCATTCTTACGCTGACACCGCAGTGATACTGTATGAGAGCTATGTTCAGCACTGCATCTGTTTCATCGTTCTTTGAGACTGATGTGGGCATTGCCTTCCAGTCATAATATGCTTCATCGTAGTATGCGCTCTGCATGCCATAGCCGCTGCAATAGTAGTTTGAATGACCTTCGCCGACGTATGGATATCCCCAGTAGAACATCTGAACGGCCATTGCGGTTGCCACACAACCTGCGTAGCATCTTCCGCCTGAGCCGCCTGCACTGCACACCGGAGCGTAATAGTTGTAAGGATAATCCTGATTCCATGTGGCTGTGATTAGAGGACCCACTTCAACATCTTCTTTTGCAGTGATTAACTCTGTTGCATTGTCAGTCGTATAGGTGTTCCATTCCTCAGCAACTGCAGGTTCCTGCACTGCTTTTGATGTTATAAGGTCTTTTATTCCATACATCAGGCTGGAAATGAACGATTTGTAGTTGTGGCCGTAAGCTTCCATGTCAAACTTTACACCTTCTTCATAGCAATATCCCAGTACAGGATACATGGCATCATCGGCAGATACAAGGACAAAACCGCCGCCTTCAATGTCGAATACATACATGACAGGTATTTCATCAACACTTTTTACGTATGAGTCGGAAAAACTGATGGCATCAATCGATATTGGAGTATCGAAATAATGTGCCTGCTGAAAATAATAGTTTCTTGCGACTTTCTCGGCTGTTGTCTCGTCAACGTTTTTTGCTGACAAACCTATTGCCGACAGCGCAATTAAGCTGAATGTTAGTAGAGATTTGAATTTCATTTTAATATGGTTTTGATTTAAAAAAAATACCTTTAATTAATGGACTGCAAATTTATAAAATTATTCGATAATGAGCTTTTTTGTTATAATACCCTCATTGTTAGTTAGTTGTATGATATATACGCCTTTTGGGAAGTTGGATACGTTGAGTTCGATATTGCCGGTTGACGCCTTAAACAGTTCGGAGTAAACTATGGCACCCTGCGGACTAATCAGTTTGCATTCAAAATCCTTATTGGCAGTCATGTCAATTTTTACCGTCTCGGAGGCCGGGTTAGGATACAGCGCAATGTCGGATGACTGCTCTTCACAGACTTCAATGCCGTCCCATGAGGTGCATGTAAGTCTGAATCCGTAATTTTTTGAGTTGAAATTGTCGGATTTGAATGTCAGAAGAGCGTAGCCTTCAATGTACAGGTCTTCAGGTGTTTCACTTCCGTAAAAGGTGTAAAGTACATCGGTTTTGCTGTCATAGATTTGAAGGTAGTCGTCTTGGTCGTATGTGTCGAGGAAGTCGAATGCTATTTTTATACCGAGTTTGCCATAATCGACTTTGTATCTGCACAATGATGTCGGCTGGTAGTACATTCCTTCAGGCGCCACCTCAATTGTACATGGGTCGTCGTTTATCTGAGTCAGTCCGGAGCAGTATGTAGGCCGTGTTGAAGTGTATATGAAAGTGAAGCCTTCACCTGAGCCTGTTGCCGAGAAGGTTATGAGGAGTTGTTTGCCGGTTGAGGTTACTGAACCTGGCAGAGATGTACCTGTGTATTCGCCGAGTAACTGTGCATCGGTGGTGGCACCGTCATAAATCCTTACATAGTCGCCCGTGGCGAGTTTGAATGTTTCCCATGACACTGTGATGTTCACCACTGAATCGGCAGGGTCGTTTGCAGGGTCGATTAACCATGAGGCTTCGGTAGGGATGTAATTGTTGACAGGGCCGCTGCCGTCCATGACTCTGCCTACTCTGTCGGTGAGAACTTTCTGGCCTGATGCGTACATCGGGTAGGTCTCGTTGACGGTGTCAGGTACCGCATTGAGGATAATGCTGTTGCTGGTGTTGAACCCGCCAGGATTGGTTGAGACATACCAGCCGTTGCCTGAACCGCTCCAGTTGAAGTTGAAATGGTGGTAATCTGTCCCGGATGTGTTGCGCCAGCCATCGCAGTTGAAGGCATGACAGCCGCTTTCACTGCAACCTGAATAGTAGAGCACATGATGTTGTGACAGCTCACCGTAGATTATTTCGTTCCACTGAGCCTGTGTGTATCCGTCACTTTTTGATATCAGGTTGATGTCTTCCGAATACCTGAAGAAGGTCTTTAAAACATAAGGAACGGTAATTGAATAAGCCCCTGAACCGCTGGGACTGTAACCCATCTGGACACCGATACCGCAATGATATTGAAGTAGTGCATTGGCAAATATTGCACAATCTTCACTGTTTTGGGATATTGATGTCAGCATTGCATCCCAGTCGTAATATGTGTTTTCGTAGTCTGCAGTAAGAAATCCGCCGATTGATGAATAGAAGGTCGTTGAGCCTCTTCCATGTTCCGGCCATCTCCAGTATTCCATCAGGACCGACATTGCTGTTGCCACGCAGCCTGCATAGCATCTTCCGCCGGGACCGCCTGAAGCAGCGGGACAGTAATAGTTGTATGGATAATCCTGATTCCAGACGGTGTGCAATAACGGGCTGATTTCGTCCCTGTCTTCTTTTGAATCAATAAGGATTGCTGCGTTATCGGTTGTGTATAATGCCCATGCAGCTGCCACTTCGGCTTCCTGAGGCAGCGAGTTCTCACGGGTGTATTCTACCATGTCAAGATATTCGTCCATAACATATTTGAATTCCGGATTGGCATTTTCCAAATCCCATGGCTCATTCTTGGTTATATGTGCTATGACAGGAGTCATGACATCCTCTGCGGAAACTACAATGAAGCCGTCATTCTGTACTTCAAAGACGTACAGAAGTGGCTCGCCGTTTCTTGATTCAACGAACCTGTTAATTATATTTATTTCACTGAAATTAATTGGTGCGGCATAAAAGTTCTGCTCTTGAAAATAGTAGTTTCTTGCAACTTTTTCGGCAGTCTTGATATCCACACTTTTTGCCTGTGTGAAAAATGAAGCTGAAATTGCGATGGCAATGATAAGAAATGATTTGAATTTCATAATGTTATATTTGTTATTGATAATCATTTAAATTAGCTTGATTAGCCTTTGACGTTGACTTCTCCTGACTTGTAGGCTTCAAGCAGCATTTTCAGGTCTTTGATTTGTTGTTTCAGTTCCACGCCTTTGTCGGTGTCTCCGACTTTTATTCTGTAAGCGCTTTGTGAGACGAGGGCTCTTGTGGATTTGATGTCGAGTTCCTCTTCTATGGCTTTCTGCGGTGATACGAAAGGATGGTGTTCGATAACGGTGAGTTTGTAGGAGTCATACATCAGCGTGTATCCTGCGATACCTGTTTCTTTCTGGTAAGGTTTCGACATGCCACCGTCTATTACGAGGAGCATTCCATCGGCTTTAATCGGACTTTCGCCTTTTATGACTTTAACCGGCACGTGACCTGTGATAATATGTGAGTTTTCAACTGGCAGGCCAAATTCCTTGAGGATATTTATGCAAATGTCCTTATCGTTGCGGTAAGTGTAGAATGGGTCAAGGTGTTCCTTGTGTGTGGCCTTGTCTTCGATGAAATATCTTTCAAATGTGGTCATCTGGTCTTTGCCGAACAGCGGTGAGTCAGGTCCGCACCACATATACCATACGTAGTCGAATTCCTTGGAGTTGTTGTCGAGCGACCATCTGTTGATGTACGCTGCACGGGTCATGGTCTCGAATTTGTCGCATAGGCTCATGCCTTTGTATTTCACGTTGCCAAGTTCTGTCTCTCTGAACGAACCGTCTTCATTGAGAGGGATGCAGCCGTGGAACAGCAGGTTGCCGTTGCATTTGAGATATAAGCTTCCTGATGAGAAGAAGAATTTGATATGACGCTGCAACGTCTGGCTGTTGAGGAACGAGAATTTCAGTTTTTCCATGAGTTCATCTTCCTCAGGTGAAAGCTCGTACGGGTTCTTCGGGTCAACTGTCGGGAAATTTGTGTCAAGCAACGGATATTTCTTGTCGCCAACCATGACAGTTCCTTTTTC
>CALFIZ010000041.1 GCA_937877575.1 uncultured Marinilabiliales bacterium
TTATCGTCGCATTGGTTGCGGTTATTTCCATGGCAGCTATTGCGCTGTTCATACATACTGTCTGGTCATCATTGCTGACTGTTACCTCCGGTAACGGGTTCACCGTGATTGTTTTGCTTGCATCAATTTCGCATCCGCCGGTAAAGGTGACCGTCACCGTGTAAGTCGTAGTTTCGGTCGGGGTAACCGTGATAGTCGGATCTGTAGCACCATTATTCCATAGGTAGCTTTCGACTGTGCCACCTTCTGCGTTCACAGTCAATTCGGTACTGCTGCCGGCGCAGACATCGTCGCCAGAAATGCTTATCGTTCCCGAAAAAGCATTCACTGTGATATGGATGGTGTCAGTCACACAACCGTCGGAAGTAGTATAGGTATAGACCGCGTTGTTCACAGCGGAAGACGTGTTCACGGTTGCAGGATCCCAAATGAGTGTATGGCCTTCCGTAGAAGTTCCCGGCAACGTTACTGTTGCATCTTGGCAATAAACGCGTGAGAAATCAGGGAGTGTCACCACCGGTTCCCACACAGCGTACAAGTAGTCGTAAGGATTGAGTTCATCAACGGCCACCTTTGCCACGGTGTCAGTACTACTCGGACGGGTATAACCTGTCGTCTCATTCCAACTTACGAAGTTCACTTCGCAAGTATCCAACGAACTGGGAACGGAAGATGGATTGGTACGCCAATCGACGGGCACTCTTTTTTTCGCCCATCCTTTGAAAATGAAATCAGTACGTGTGGGTGGTTCGGGCAACGACACCACGTCATTGATTCTCAATTCGTTGTATATACCATCCGTATGCAAGGTGTCACCACTGCCATCATTGAGGAACCATACCATGAAGGTGAATTGAGAGATTTTATTCGTGTATCTGGCCTTCATCAGCACGGTGTAGATGGAATCATTGTCTTTGGCATAATCCAGCAACACAACAAAGTGGCTGCCGCCCAGCAAATGCTTGCCGGTGCTGACGTATTCTCCAGTGATAGTATCGTATCGCATCAAGTCCCAATAATCGAACATGAGGGAGTCTGCACGAGGTGGTACGGCCTGTTGCACAATCACAGAAGTGTTGTCGGCGTATTCCGAAGGATCCACGGGGTTGCTGGCATCGCTATATTCCGCGTCAACGTCATACACTATGCTGATGCCATGATCACCTTCTATATTCTGGCGCCACTTACAATAAAGGTCCAACTTTTGGGTAATCCAGAATCTATCGCCATGGTTCGCGGTCACTGTGTCGGAGTTATAAGGGTCTGCACCGAGGTTGCCCCACTTGTCCATAGGATCGGTCAAGTCGGTGGCCTTGTTATAAGCAGTGAAGAACGACATGGAACTATTGAGGCGCATGTCCTCGTTGAAAATGTTGTTACCCTCCTCGTCGAAGTACCAACCATTGAAAATATATTTGCTGCCGCGCCTGCCTTCCGGTGTACTTATTTGTCCGTTATAGTTAATTCTGAAGTTCATCGCCTGATCATCGCTTCCCCAGTCCAAACTCGGATCGTCGGTACCGTCCAATAATGTTGCGTTAGGATGCAAGAATACACGGTACTGCACCTGGCGCCATTTGGCAAAAACTTTTATACCGCCGTCTGGCATTGTGTTGAATTCGGCAGCGTGCATGCAGCTTTTATCAAAAAACCAACCCTCAAAAACATATTCATCATCGGAATCAGGATTGTAGTAATTATCTCCACCCTTCATATAACTGGATACGTCGGCCTGATAGAGAATTCCAGAATCTTCATGTAACAAACCTCTGTCAAGTACATCCGATATAGGATTATCATTTCCGTCCTTATATACACCGTCAAAATAGTTGATGGACAAAAATTTACGCGTATAATAACAATAAAGGGAAACTGCATTACTTCCGGATCCCCATATCTGACTTAAACTTTGACCACTGCTATTATATGCTTCAGGCGGATAATCATCTCCTCCTTTATTAAAACCAATCAAGTCTATATAGTCTTCAGTTTCGGTAAAGTAATTATATTTTGCTTCAATATCTCGGTATAATTTAAATCTCGTACCATTATAGGTTCTATCCGTTGCCTCAGCGGGATCATCATCCAAAGCTTCCACATAATAATACATATGTTTGACACTGGCATCTGAGGTACTTATAAGAAAAGTGACATTTGCAGCAGCAATAATATCTATGTACACAAGAACGTAAGTATAATATGAACTATTCTGAGGATCCCATCTTTCTGCGCTATATGTGACTCCATTATCACCTTCAATAGGGAAATAATCACCTATATTAGTTTGGTATGTTTTTGTGATGGTCTTAACCTTGGTATAATTATTATTATCTGACCGAGTGAAACGGATACCGGTATATGGTGTGTCGTTATAGCTCCACTCATATTTTGTCAATTTCACATATTCACCATTCACCAAACCATATTCACCATCAGAATCCACGTAATAGTTTTCTGAAGAACAGATTGTAAATTCAATATAGTTCTTGTAACCTATGCGAGTTCCACTCCTGGTGTTACTCCATGCATTATTACCATTATAATATAAGGAAGTGTTGCTATTAGACTGGAATGTAGAAAATCTATAATTATTACCACCACCAGGGCCACCACCACCAGGGCCACCACCACCCTGATTGCTGTTACTGTTATCTAACACCATAAGCACAAGGTTGCCTCCCGTGTACTCGAATGGAGTTGATAATACAAATTCATTCCAACCAGTTGAACAATTAAAGGCTCCTGTGTAAACTTGCGTCAAGTTATCTACAGAAATCCAGTCAGTATTACTACTAAAGTTATCTTTTGTAGTGTGACCCAAGTATATTATAACATTAGTTTTAGCCGTCAAAGAAGTAGTGGAGGAATAGTAGAATCTGATTTTATTGATGGTTCCTGTTGTCCCTATATCACTTTGGAAATAAATTTGTTGCGAACACGAATAGTTATTAGTGGCGCTAACTGGAATATATTGACCATTGGTGGTGCCAGAATTCTGACCAATGATGTCATCGACACATGGGCTGTAGTGGTCACCCGTATATGGTTCTCCGTTATAATACCATATTTCGTCCGGGGTTAATTGTACATACTCACCATTCACCAGACCATATTGGGTTCCAGTATTATCCGTTGTAGGAATGTACATATATTCCGTACCTCCTGTTACATAGAACGACAGCATATACTCTGTTCTGTCGAAGAAGACTTCGATGATGGAACTGCCCGACACATCCACGATATCGTCAGTATCTGTGGCGGTATAGTTGATCTGGGTATAGTTGAAATGGAAACCCTCGTATGAGTACACCTCGTTAATGGGGGTACCGTCTGCTTGAGTACCTTTGATTCGGACTCCAGTATCTTCCTGCATCACTATTGAGGAGAGAGAAGATCCGGTGTTGCCATTCATTGTGAGCACCGTTTCGAAATCGTAATCCGTACATTCAAGGTTCTGTTTCCAGATAATGATGGAGTAGTTGGCCGTGGCATTGGGAATCCACTTCGCATAGATAACTGTTCTTTGATCCAAATAATCGCCCCATACAAACTCATTGCCATCAGTGCAATCCGAATCGGTGTACCATCCGCCAAACGTGTAACCTAAGCGAATCATGTCATGGGTCGGCTCCCTGGTTACTGAATCGCGGTTCACGAAGTTGGGGGCTGTATATGTAGCGCCCTTGCCGTTCTCGTTATAGACAAGCCAGTTGCCGTATTCCAATATGGCATACAAATACACGTCGTTATTCAAACGGGCAGAGTCGCCGTTGTGGAATATCGTATCGAATGGGGTAATAATAGTGGGATCTTGGGTCGGCAAAGGTTTCCAACCGTACAGGCGACTGCCTTCCTGGGGAGTGTAGTTCGCGTTAATCTTGTAACCCACGGAAGTGCTGTCACAGTGTTCATAAACTTGTCCAACGAAGAGTACGTTATCTAAGTCCTCGTTCAAATAAATCACACTAAACACATTTAAAATCATGGCGTAATAGACTACGGAATCACCGTCTTCGAAGTTGGTCTTCAACTTTTCCTTAAGTTCATTGCGGATTCCTTCGATAGTCAAGGCGGTATTGATGTCCTTTGCCGTGTATGCGGAGTCGGTAGTCCAGCCTACAAAGACGTTTTCGTCAAGAATGTCGCCCACGCCCGGGTCATAGATAAGAGATTTTAACAACTCCTCATGCAAGGTGTCGGCGGCTTTCACATAGTAATCTGCAATCCTGGTGTTTGAGTTTAATTCATAACTGTTCTTGAAGATCACTTCGAGATGGTTGTGTTCGGTAGTATTGGTCACGATATACACCGAAAACGAATGTGCCGGGAAAGTTATAGTACCATTCTTAGGTGATACGGTGGCCACGAACTCAGGGCCGTCGGAACCTTGGTGGTAAACGTCCACCAGTTTCCCATCCTCGAACTTCTCGTTGGAAAGGGAGACCATCACAGGGTTTCCGGCTTCTGGTTGCCATTCACGACCACAGTCAGTGATGGTGATGTCGTATGCGGCCACTACGGACTGTCCTTCAGGACCTTGGGCCGTCACTGGCACAGCCTCCACGGTGGCTGTCACAGGCATGCGGCCATACACGGAAAGACCGTGGCGAACGTCATAACAAGTCGTGGCGGCATGGAACATGTCGTTGTCGCCAAGTCCGTTCGCAAATGTCTGCATCACTGCATTAGGCATAAATAAACCTACAAATAAAAATAACCTAAGAAGTACAATTTTTTTCATACAATTTTTCTTTTTTTCTTTTTTTCCCATCAAACAATTGATAATTTTCATAAATATAGTGTTTTTTTAAGTAGAAAATAATCTTTGAAACAAAAAACATTCCTTTTTTTCAAAAAAATTATCAACATGTTAACATGTTGATAACCAATATATTAAAAAAAAAAAAAACGGTTTTCTGTTAATATTATTTCTGTCGGCAAAAGTAATACTTTTTTCAACATATTATTTATTATTTATAATTTTTTTTCTTGTCACAAATCACAACCGGAATTGCGCCTATTGGCGCACGGTCGTTGTGGTTTTAAAACTGAAAATAAATAAACGGCTGCACCTCCGCTGTGATGAACTGATACAGCACAAACACCGCCAACACTACAGCCAAAACCATCACCCACATAGGCATCATGGCGAAATTCAAGCGATACCACCTCTTCCATCTCTCAGGCAACCAATGGATTATCATCCCTAACACAAACAATGTGAATACGAAACGATGCGCATACAGTATCTGCAGTATCTGATCAAAATGCCACTGACCGCCTATCATCGACACCATCTCTTTCGCGGTGCGCCACGCATATATACTCTCCTCTGCCGGATTCAGATTCGAACTGCTCCTGAAAAACAATCTCGTGAACGATATAAATATGAACGTCAAAAACACATTCCACGACTTGGATATCCACAACGTCACTTTACCGGTACCGGATGAATGCACATCCCCGGCAAACACACGATAAATCGCTCCTGTCATCGTCCCGGCAAAAATAACCCCCAACCAAACGATTCCTATTTTGAACAGGGGCAAATCGTATAAATAGTTCAAAACCAGCATTATGGCAAACAACAATAACGTTGCCATAGTTTTGATGCCATCGGTCATGAAACGCCAACGCTTATAAATTAAAATGCCGATGCCGTTCAACCCGCCCCATATAACGAAATTCCAGCTGGCGCCATGCCAAAGACCTCCCAACAGCATGGTTATCATTAGGTTAATTCCAGTCCTCACATTGCCTTTCCTGTTGCCTCCAAGCGGAATGTAAAGGTAATCCTTCAACCACGATGACAGCGAGATGTGCCACCTCTTCCAGAATTCACCGGGATTGGTTGACTTATAAGGCGAATCGAAATTCTTCGGCAGATAAAACCCCATCAGCATCGCCATACCGGTAGCCATGTCAGTGTATCCGGAAAAGTCGGCATACACCTGCAGCGAATACACAAACAACGACATGAGATTCTCAAAACCGGTAAATAACAGCGGATTGGCAAACACCCTGTTCACAAAGTTTACAGCTAAATAATCGCTGAGGATTATCTTCTTCAACAGACCGTTGAGAATCCAGAAAACGGCAATGCCGAACTGCTTTCGCGACAGGAAATATTTCTTGTGTATCTGCGGAATAAACTGTTCCGCCCTGACAATAGGTCCTGACACAAGTTGCGGGAAAAACGTCAGGTAAAAGCCAAAGTCGAAAATGTTGCCGACATGATGGATCCTATTCTTGTAAACATCAACTATGTAACTGATATTCTGGAAAGTGAAAAAGGAAATCCCGACCGGCAGAAGTATCTTGCTGCAATCGAAATATTCCCTGCCGATGAACCCGTCAGTCCATTTCGCAAGATAATTCACAACCTCCACATTACTGTGAAACAGCGAGTTATACAAATCGGTGAAAAAATACGCGTATTTGAAATATATCAGAACCGACAGATTCAGCACCACGCCGAGTATCATATAGAACTTACGCCACCCGCGACTCTTCAGACGGTCGATGCGCCGCGCTATGAAATAGCCGTAAAGCACTGTAATTATGAGCATCAGCACGAAAAAGCCCGATGTCTTGTAGTAAAAGAAAAGGCTTACAAAAAACAGATAAGCATTACGCAGCAATATCCTGTTCCGCAGCAGACTGAAAACGGCAAACACAATCGCAAAGAACGCCCAGAAACCAAACCGGGTGAAAAGCAACGGATATTTGCTGTCGAAGGAGAACAACGTCTCGAAAAATATTTTCAGGTTTTGCAATAACATTTTGTATATCTGTTATTTGTAATTAAAAATGCTGTCAGTTTGATTATGGTTTCCGGATGACAAGGCATCTCTGTCTGAGTCGAAATGTTTTCGCGACAAATACATTTCGTAAAGTGTTGAAAATGAATTTATGATGGCTTTGCCGACTTTTTCTGCTCCAGCATTGGTGAAATGAATGTAATCGTTTCCGGCAAGTCCGGTTTCAACCCACTCTGCCATGGAATTTCTTCCTCCCATCATCCTGTAAATGTCCCAATAGGCCACACCGTTGGAAACCAACGTATTGCGCAGACAGTTGATGGCAAACGGCAACAGCGGGTATGTCACCATTTCACCTCCGTCGTTCTTTGACATGTCTGAAGGTCCGACAAACATAATCCGACACTGAGGAGTTATGCTCTGGACATACTTTATCTGCCGCAACACATTGTTGACGAATGTTTTGACTGAAGTGGTGTCACAAAATGACGGGACTGAATTTCCGCCGAATTGCATGATGATGAGTCCGACGTTGGTCATAAAATAGGAATTGCGCAACTGTGTGCTGTCGATAAGAGTATAAACCATTCCCGACGACCCCCTCATCGGAATGTTGTCAACACTTACCCCATAACTGCCGTCAAGCATAATTCCGTATATGTCAGCCTCACCTTTGAGAGTGAGCGTCATGGAATTTGTCGGACAACCTGTATTCCACTCGAACATATCAAGCCCTATCGTGTCCGATATAATTTTTCCGGAATAATTGTCATTCGACAATGTTGCGGTGAAATTGCCATTGTAATCTTTGAAAAGCAGTTTCACATCAGAAAAGTGTCTGACATGTTTATTGGGATTAGTTTCATTGCCAAGTGCCGTAAAAGTCACAGAATCAGTGATATGGAATCTTTTGCCCATGATACCGTAGTTGTGGGAGGAGTCGCGTTTGCCTTCACCGTAGGCGACATATCCTGTAAAATCACCTGTAAGTCTTTGTGTTACAGCGTACGTTGGAACAGTCTGGGACAACGGGAGGAGTCCCGGTCCCATGCCGCCGAAAATTCCCTGAAAATATTCGCGAAGGACACTGCTTATCCTGTCAAGTTCTATCTGCGAATCACCGTAGTGAAGCACTCTTACAGTCCTTCCTTCAGTCCTGGCATTTTCGGCTGAAGCGAAGAATTTGTCGAAATAATCCAACTGATTTTCAGGAAGACTAAGAAAACTGTCATTTAATATCTGTTGATTCCCGAGACATTTCATGGTATCGGCAACGGTTTGCAGTTCTGCACTGTCGGCAGTCTGCATGATTGAATCACTGAAAGCAGCTATAGATGCCGTGTCTTTCCCCATTTCGGGAAGTTTTCCCGCCTTATTTGTTTCCCGAAAGGTGTCACAATTGGTTTTACTATGTCCCGTCAGCACTTTTTCCAATGACGGGAAACGGAGTGTGGCATTAAAACAATGTACGCCTTCTTGCGGGAAGAGGGCGCACATTGTAGCCAGTAACAATATTACTGAAAAAATAAATAATACTATACGACCGATTTTCATCGGTTATTATTCAACGTCCCAAGTGTTGCCTGAATTGAGCAGGTCGTCAACACATTTGATTTTGGTTTGTGCTTTTGCTGTCTCGATCTGTTGCAGCATCAACTCACTGTAGCAAGGTTTGCTGATGTCTCTGATAACGCCTACAGCCATTGGGAAATCAGGGCCTTTCATTTGAGCTATCATCAACTGGAGTCCTCTGTTGGTCTGGTGTGGATTATGGACAAGGATATCATCCAGTGTGATACCGTTTTCGCCGAGGGTAACCACTTCGAGTTGGTTTGTTTCCTTGTTGAGGCGGATTCCCTTATTCATATCTTTGCCGAAAAGCATAGGTTTTCCGTCTTCCACGTGGATTATTCTGTCGGCGCGTGTTTCTCTGTCGGTATAGTAGCTATGGGCGCCGTTGTTGTAAATCATGCAGTTTTGGAGCACTTCCACGAGGGCTGTGCCGGTATGTTCGGCAGCAGCGAGGAGTATTTCGTCCATAACAGGCATGGAGATGTCGAATGAGCGTGCGAAGAAGGTGCCGCCTGCGCCGATGGCGAGTTCGCCCGGATTGAACGGGTCTTCTATGGTACCCATAGGAGAAGTCTTGGTAACCTTTCCGAATGGGCTGGTAGGTGAATACTGGCCTTTGGTTAGACCGTATATCTGGTTGTTGAAGAGTATGACCTTGATGTCCATATTACGGCGGAGGCAGTGAATGAAATGGTTGCCGCCGATAGCAAGGCTGTCGCCGTCACCTGTTGTAACCCATACACTCAGGTTAGGGTTTGCTATTTTTGCGCCGGAAGCGATAGGCAAAGCTCTGCCGTGGATGCAGTGCATACCGTATGTGTTGACGTAGTAAGGGGCTCTGGATGAGCAGCCGATACCTGAGACTACGAGTATGTCTTCCTTCTTTTTGCCGGCCTGAGGTAAAACCTTTTTAAGAGCAGCAAGGATGGCATGGTCGCCGCAGCCCGGGCACCACTTTACCATCTGGTCACTTGCGAAATCTTCTTTTGTAAG
>CALFIZ010000042.1 GCA_937877575.1 uncultured Marinilabiliales bacterium
CGTGCTGAGCCTGAACCTGCTGGGCGACGGCCTGCGCGACGCCCTCGACCCGAAGCTGAAGAAGTGAGGCGACAATCATGAACGAAAACAAGGCTTTTCTGCACTATACGAAAGTCTTTGAGGAAGCTGGTATCAATGTACCGCATATTATCAACATACATCCTTCTTACAAGATGTATATACTTGAAGACATAGGAGATACTATTCTTTTTGATATCATCACAAAACGGACCGAAAACAATCTCTCCGAAGACATGATGCAACTCTGCAAAAAGGCTCTTTCACAACTTGTGGAAGTCCAGTTCAAGGCAGCAGGGAAAATAGACTATCATTATGCATATCCTGTGGAATATTTCGACAGGACCGCAATAATGTGGGATCTCAACTATTTCAAATACTGTCTGTTGAAACCTGCGGAAATAGATTTCAGCGAACCAAAGCTGGAAAAGGAATTTGAAACCATTATAAACGTGGTGACGTCAAAACCCGAATTGCAGACATTCATGTACCGTGACTTCCAAAGCAGAAACATAATGGTCAACGACAACAAGTTGTATTTCATTGATTATCAAGGTGGTCGCAAGGGGATTTGTCTATATGACTTGGCATCCTTCATATCACAGGCAAAAGCCCGCTTTTCAAAAGATGACATAATTGCGTTATCGGATTACTACTATGAGCTGGTAAACAGACACATTGAAATAAGCAAAGATGATTATTATCACATATTGAGATATACACTGCTATTAAGAATACTGCAGACTCTCGGAGCATACGGATTTCGTGGAAACATAGAGCACAAGCGGCATTTCATCGACAGCCTCTCGCTCGGAATTGAGAATTTCAGCACTATACTGACAGATATTCACGACTCATATCTGACAGAGTTGTCTTCTGTCTGCAAAAAACTGATATCAAAATACTGCAGTCAGCCGAAAGTACAGACAGAAGTTTCCACTAAACTGACAATCAACATATTGTCGTTTTCTTACAAGTATAATGAAATACCGAGAGATGATATTAACGGAGGCGGCTTTGTGTTTGACTGCCGCGGACTGCCGAACCCTCACCGTATTCAAGAGCTGAGGCCATTTTCGGGTATTTCAGAACCTGTAAGGGAATATCTCGACAGCAAGCCTGTCGTCGATGAATTCATCAACAATGTCATAAAAGTATTGGATATTTCCGTGAACAACTATATCGAACGCGGCTTCACGAATCTTATGGTATCATTCGGCTGCACCGGCGGGAAGCACCGTTCAGCGTACTGTGCCGAACGTATTGCCAATCACTATCGCAACAATTCAGATGTCATCGTTAAAGTAACCCACCTAAACAAAGAAATATGGTAAACGGGCAAAGCACAGCGCATGATGGTGAGATTATAGCAGATGGCAGACAGAATGCCGTAAACAGTGTACAGAAGCGGGTGAATCTGTTTGTGCCGACGGCAGGTTTGGGAACCCGGTTGCTGCCGCTGACAGCGGATAAGCCTAAAGCTCTCGTTGAAGTCTCCGGCAAACCTATGATTGAATGGATTCTGCAACGCTGTCAGAATGATTATATTGACAAAACCATAGTAAATGCGCACCACTTTGCCGACAAACTCATTGATTATCTTCATATTAACCATCCGGGAATACTTATTTCCGATGAGACCGAGAAATTGCTGAATACCGGTGGCGGACTGAAAAAAGTCATAAGAACTCTCAATGATGACAAAACAGTGATAGTTCACAATGTTGACATTGACACCAATTTCGACTTAAAGAGTTTTATTGAGGATTTGCAGCATTTCCCCTACGGCATTGCACATCTTGTGGTCAGCGACAGGAAATCGAGCAGATACCTTAGATTTGACGAAGACATGAAACTCTGCGGATGGATTAACACAAAGACAGGTGAGACAAAGAAAGTTGAAGGCAGCAAGCCGGTATTTCATCAATACGCATTTTCGGGCATACACGCCGTAAGTCACTCAATATCAAAGTATTTTGATGATTTCGGTGATGTTTTCGATATCATTTCAGCATATCTGCAGATAGCATCAGTCGTGCCGATATACGGACACCTGTACAACGACTGCTATTTTCACGACCTCGGTAAAATAAAAAAAGAGACAGGTGACACCCCGTCTCTTTTGTAATTGTCCTTGTTTATTTGCAATAACAAGGTTATGGGTAGTCGGCGATACGCCTTATTGGTTCATAGAAGCCAAGAATTCAGCATTAGTCTTGGTTCCGTTCATCTGCTTAATCATAAACTCCATGGCTTCAACCGGAGTCATGTCGGCGATATGATTTCTGATAATCCAGACACGACGGAGCACGTCATCCGGCAAAAGCAAATCTTCGCGGCGGGTACCCGACAACAATATGTCAACAGCCGGGAACACACGCTTATTCGACAATCTTCTGTCGAGCATGAGCTCCATATTACCTGTACCCTTGAATTCCTCGAAGATGACTTCATCCATCTTGGAACCGGTATCCACGAGGGCTGTGGCAAGAATTGTAAGTGAGCCGCCGTTTTCAATCTGACGGGCAGCGCCGAAGAAACGTTTGGGCTTCTGGAGTGCGTTGGCTTCCACACCACCCGACAGCACTTTGCCCGATGCAGGAGAAACCGTGTTGTATGCACGGGCAAGACGAGTGATGGAATCAAGCAATATCACAACATCATGACCACATTCCACCATACGCTTTGCCTTTTCAAGAACAATGTTTGCGATTCGAACATGACGTTCGGCAGGTTCATCGAAAGTAGAAGCAATAACTTCGGCATTGACACTGCGCTGCATGTCGGTAACCTCCTCAGGACGCTCATCGATAAGCAGAACTATCAGATAGACTTCCGGATGATTGTATGCTATGGCATTGGCCACTTCCTTGAGTAACACCGTTTTACCGGTCTTAGGCTGTGAAACGATAAGACCTCTCTGACCTTTGCCGATAGGAGCGAACAAGTCAATTATCCTCGAAGACAATGTCTCGTGCGGGTGTCCGGTCAATTTGAATTTCTGTTCAGGGAAAAGAGGTGTCAGGAAATCAAACGGCACCCTGTCACGTATATCCTCAGGTTTCTTACCATTAATCATTTCAACCTCGACTAAAGGAAAATATTTCTCACCGTCTTTAGGAAGCCTGATTTTCCCGTTTATGGTGTCGCCGGTCTTCAAACCCAAACTTTTTATCTGATACTGAGGAACATAGATGTCATCAGGAGAATTCAGGTAATTATAATCCGAACTTCTCAAAAACCCATACCCCTCAGGCATGATTTCAAGAACGCCCTCAGCCTCAACGTTTATTTCCACATTATTGACAGGATGTTCGTTAGCCGCCTGTTGCACATCACGCTGAGCCTGATTGTTTTGGTTATTCTGGGAATTGTTTTTATTATTGTCGTTACGCTGCTGATTGGAATTCTGTTCGTTCTGACGCTGGTTTTTTTTGTTGAATTTCTGATGCTTCTGATAACCCTGCTGTTGAGGACTATCAGCAGCAACAAGCTGATTTGCAGCCTGTTGACTTACCTGTTGATTTTGATTTGCCGGAGATTCAGAACGGTTATCCTGTTCACGTTTATTCTCTGACGGCATCTCTGTATTATTCGGTTTAGGAGCATTTTTCTTATTATTTACTTGTTGCGCACCATTGTTGTCATTATTCTCAGCACTCTCAATACTGTTCTGTATTTCAGCGGAAGAATATCCTACCTTCTCAGCTTTTATTCGAGTACGTTTCTTTTTTGGGGATTTCTCCTGAACATTTGGAGCCTGCTCCTGTTGCGGCACCGGAGGCTGGGGAGCATTATTTGTCTGCTGAGGCTCAGTATTATCCTGATTTATATTTTGACTTTCTTCCTGTGCTGATTTACGTTTTCTTACAGCTTTCTTCTTCTGAGCTTTGTTGTCAGGATTTTGTTGAGGTTGAGGTTGAGACTGTGATTGGGACTCTGCCGCCTGGACATTTCTTCTTATTCCATTGGCAGTCTGTGTTGCGTTTGTGTCAAGTATCTGGAAAATAAGTTCTTTCTTCTTATAAGATTCGGGTCTTTTAATACCCATATCCTTTGCTAACTTTCTGAGTTCAACCACAGACTTAGCATTCAATTCTTTTATATCCATAAAAGTATATTTATAAATTATTCGCTGTAAAGAAAATGTAGTATGAAATTATATAAAATGGTAATTACAGAAGAAAAGAAACAACACTATATACAAAGTGTTCATAACGAGA
>CALFIZ010000043.1 GCA_937877575.1 uncultured Marinilabiliales bacterium
GCATACATCTGTCCGTCCTGCTCGTTGTGGAAGGCCTATTTCTGCGGCAATGTCAAGAAAAAGATTGTTTTCTTTCACGCCATACGCATGAAAGTTTACATCCGCCTAAAGCATACATTTTTGTAACCGTTTTGTAACAATTACAAAGACATGAAACTCTCACGTCTCGGCTTCGGAGCCATGCGCCTTCCGGTCATTGACGGAAAAATCAACGAAGATGAAACCATAAAGATGATAGATTATGCCATGGAAAACGGCATAAACTACTTCGACACTGCTTACCCGTACATGAACAGCAAATCCGAGGTCGTTGTAGGTAAAGCACTTGCACGCCACCCGCGTGAAAGTTTCTGTCTTGCCGACAAATTCCCGGGACATCAGATTGCCGATTCTTACTATCCTGAAAAAATATTTGAGGAACAACTCAACAAATGCAAGGTGGAATACTTCGACTTTTACCTTCTGCACAACGTATGTGAAACATCCTACGATGTTTATACCGACCCGAAATGGCATATCATCGACTATTTTGTGGAACAGAAACGGCTTGGAAGAATCCGTAACCTCGGATTCTCCACCCATGCGCAGATTGACACACTTCGAAAATTTCTCGCAGAATACGCCGGTATCATGGACATGTGCCAGATACAGCTCAATTATCTTGACTGGACACTCCAGGATGCAAAAACAAAATATGAAATCATCAGCGGATACAACCTGCCGATATGGGTTATGGAACCGCTCCGCGGAGGCAAACTCGTGACACTTAAAGACGCTGACAAAGAAAAACTTGCATCACTAAGACCTGATGAAAGCACTGTTTCATGGGCTTTCAGGTGGCTGATGGGGCTGCCTAATGTAAAGGTTATCCTCAGCGGAATGTCAAATATGGAACAGTTGATTGACAACGTCAGCATCTTTGCCGAAGACAAACCGCTGACAGATGCCGAAAACGACATTCTGATGAATATGGCAGAAGGCATGAAAAGCGGCGTCCCGTGTACAGGTTGCCGTTATTGCTGCGACAGCTGTCCGATGGAGCTGAACATACCTCTTCTCATGCAGCAATACAATGACCTTCATTTCTCGTCGAGTTTCACTCCGCTGATGCTTATCGAGTCCATGCCCGAAGACAAGC
>CALFIZ010000044.1 GCA_937877575.1 uncultured Marinilabiliales bacterium
GTTGTGTATAGTTATTCGTATGATGGTTGACAGTCTGTGTGCTATGACGATTGAAGTACGCGTGTTCATCAATGTTTCGAGAGCCTGCTGAACCAACTGTTCGGATTCTGTGTCAAGGGATGATGTCGCCTCGTCAAGAAGCAGTATATGCGGGTTGCGCAGCAGTGCACGGGCTATGCTAAGACGCTGCCGCTGACCTCCCGACAACTTCGTTCCGCGGTCGCCGATGATTGTTTGGTAGCCTTCAGGAAGTTCCATGATGAAATCATGCGCATTGGCAATCTTGGCGGCTTTGATGATATCTTCCTCATTGCAGTTCTCAAGACCGAATGAAATGTTGTTCATCACAGTGTCGTTGAATAATATTGTATCTTGTGTGACAATGCCGAACAGACCGCGTAATTTGTCTATTCTCATGTCAGGAACTGCGATTCCGTCGATGAATATTCCGCCTTCAGTGCAGTCATAGAAACGGCACATCAGGTTGATAATGGTGGTTTTTCCTGCGCCCGATGGCCCTACAATTGCTATCTTCCTGCCTTTTTCAATCTTAAGATTGATGTCCTTCAGTACGTTTACATCCTCATATTTGAATGATACGTCACGAAATTCGATGCAATTTTCGAAAGTGTTGATGTCAATGGCATTTTCTTTCTCGGTTATGACTTCCTCTGCATCGAGAATTTCATTTATGCGGTCCATGGATGCTGCGCCTTTCTTGATTTCGGAATATCCTTTTGAGAAACTCTTTATAGGAGGCAGCAATTGTGAGAATATTGCGATATAGACTATCAGTGCTGAAGCAGGTAAAAATGACTGGTTTGAAAGGACGAGCCTTCCTCCGTACCATACGGTTGCCACAACGAGACAGACTCCGAGAAATTCACTCAGCGGTGAGGCTATATCCTTGATTCTCAATAGCCTGATCATGGTTTTAGTGTAGTCGTCATTTTTATTCTTGAAATTGTTATAGGTATGGTCTATTGCGTTGAAGCCTTTAATTATTCGCAGCCCGTCGATGGTTTCTTCCATATCAGAAATCAGTGAGCCGAGTTTCGACTGTCCTCTGGTGGCATAACTCTTCAGGGTGCTTCCTATTTTGCCTATCAAAAAGCCGCTGACAGGCATCAGGATAAATGCAAACACTGTGAGCTGCGGACTGATTATCAGTAGAGTTATAACATAGAAAATCAGTGTGATAGGTTCAATGATGACGAGTTCCAAGGAGCTCATGACGGAATTTTCTATCTCCTGGATATCGGCTGTCAGACGTGTGACGATGTCTCCTTTTTTTCTATGTGAATAGAACGACAGCGGCAGGATAAGTATCTGGTGGAACAGCTCATTGCGCAACTCCCTGATTACACCCTGGCGGATAGGGGAGATGCAGTAGGATGTGAGATAACGGAATATATCCTTGAAAAGGAAGACTATGATTATGATTATAACCACATAAAGCAGAGCTGTCTGCGGACTGTACTTTGAGATTATCTCATTGAGGAAGTAATAAAAGTTTTCCTTGATTGCATTTGTTCCCATATTGCTGAAACTCAACGGTTCAGGCGGGACCATGACTATGTCTTTGGTCTTGAAGAGTATTTCGAAGACAGGAATGAAAAATGCGAAGGAAATAATTGAGAACAATGTTGACAGAACTGCAAAAACAAACATCAATACAAGATAGCCTTTGTATTTTGATATGTATTTGAAGAGGTTTCTGAAAGTTCTCATTTTTGAATAATATAAGTAATAACTACTTTCTGTTGTAATTTATTGTGATTTTCAGTCTTGAAATTGGAATTAATGCCGTTAAAGCCCCGATGATTATGACGGTTAGGAAAATCAGGAATAAGTCGCCACTGAGGATTTTGATGGGGTAAGCATCTACAACGAAGGAGGAACCCGGTGCGAATTTTATCAGTTTGAAGCGGATTTGAATAAGGCAGACGATGGTGCCGAGCACGAGTCCTGATATTGCTCCAATTGTTGTCATAAGGAGACTTTCGGCATAGTATATTTTTTTGATAGTCTGTTGTGTTGCGCCCATGCTCCAGATGATGGTGTTGTCCTTTTCCTTGTCGATGATAAGCATTGACAGTGTGCCTATGAGGTTGAATGCCGCTATGAGCAGTATGAAGCTGAGTATGAGATAAACCGCCATTTTTTCACTGCGCATCACATTGTAAATCGTTTCCTGAAGTTCGAAATGGTTCTTCACCACATAGTCTTTTCCAACTATGGATTGGATTTTCTTCTGGATGCCACTGTACTTAACTCCTGGTTTGAGGCGGATTTCGATGGAGTTCACTTCATCGGTGTATTCGAGCAGTTCGCGAGCCATGTCTATGGGAATTATGATGTATTTGTCATCAAGTTCCTGTTGTATGGAATAGACTCCGCTGACGGTGACGATGTGTGAGTTGAAGGCATTTGCCGGATTAAGCAGATTGGTGGATGTGCGTTTCGGAATCATGATAGTAACCGGCTTAGGCAGGTCGTTCATGAACAGTCCGATGTTGTATCCGACACCGAAACCTACCACAGCCATGCCATTCTTCAGAGACTTAGGGTTGCCTAAAAGAATCATGTCGTCAAGATGTCCGTCTTCTGCAAAGTCATTGCTTACCCCCTTGATGGTGGCTATTATCTGTTCCTCTCCATTTTTGATCAAGGTGTTGTCTTCCACGACCTCAGACACCGACAACACTTCGTCAATCTGCCTTATCGCTTCGAGGTCCAAATCGCTGTTGTGAAATGTTTTGCCTTTTGCAGCGGTGATTTGCAGGTCGGGGTCAAAGGCGTTGTACATAGAGGCCACGAGTTCTTCAAAACCGTTGAAAACGGACAGGACTACAACGAGAGCAGCAGTTGTGACACATATAGCAATGATGGAAATCATTGATATTATGTTGATTACATTCTGTTTTTTTTTGGCTTTGAGGTATCTGAGGCCAATGTACAAGGGAAAATTCATTGTTGGAATGAACTTAGTTTTCTTTCAGCAGACGGTCAATGTTTTCAATATAATCCAAGGAGTCATCCTCTATGAATGTCAGTTCCGGTACGACTCTCAGTTGGTTGTTTATTTTGTTGCCGAGATAATAGCGGATTTCTTTCGAGTGGCTTTTGATTACGTCAAGGGTTGCATTGTGGTCGCTTGGTCCGTATATACTGATGTATATCTTGGCGTATGAAAAGTCTCTCGAGACCTTGACTTTTGTGACTGTCAGGAGCATTCCGTGGCACCATTCGTTGTTCTTCTGTCTTATGAATTCACCTAATTCTCTGAGAATGAGTGCTTGTACTTTTTGTTGTCGTATTGATTCCATCTTCAATTTTTTTGCAAAATGCAAAAATACAAAAATATTTGTTTATCCGCCGAAGTCATCGTAACATATCATGTCTTTCGGTACACCGAGGCTTTCAAGCATTTCCAGTACTGCACTGAGCATCAGAGGAGGTCCGCAGATATAATATTCAATGTCTTCCGGATGTGGATGGTGTTTCAGATAATTCTCGTAGATGACTTGATGGATGAATCCGGTGTATCCGTCCCATTTGTCAGTTGGAAGCGGTTCGGATAGTGCAACATGAAATTCAAAATTGTCATTTTCTTTCTCAAGTTGTTCAAAATCATCAATATAGAATAGTTCTCTGACTGAGCGTCCGCCATACCAGAACGTTGTCTTCCTTGTGGTGTGTTTTGTCTCAAACAGGTCTGATATGTGAGAATGCAGTGGCGCCATTCCAGCACCGCCGCCGATAAACATCATTTCGTTGTCGCTGTCCCTGACAAAGAAATCACCGTAAGGCCCTGATATTGTTATCTTGTCAGATGGTTTGAGTGAATAGATGTATGACGAACATATACCGGGGTTGACTTTTTTGAAATCGTGTTTCTTTTTGTCGAATGGCGGGGTTGCGATTCTGACATTCAGTCTGACAATGTTGTTTTCTGATGGCGGATTAGCCATGGAATAAGCTCTTACAGTAGGTTCCGGGTTCCTCATGGTCAGGTTGAACAGATTCATGTTCTGCCAGTCATGCCGATACTTGCTGTCAATGGTGAAATCGCTGAAATTGACGATGCATTTTGGGACATAAACCTGAATGTATTCACCGGAACGGAAGTCTAATGTTTCGTTTTGCGGGAGTTTCAGCACGAGCTCTTTGATGAAGGTGGCAATGTTGTTGTTCGACACCACTTCGCATTCCAATTTTCTTATCCCTAAGATTTCATCGGGGACTTTAATGCTGATATCGTCTCTGACTTTTACCTGGCAGAGCAGTCTGTAATTCTGTTCCTGCAGTTTCCTGCTTATATGCGGCAGTTCGTTAGGCAGAATGGCACCGCCGCCCGATTTTACAATGCCTTTGCAGGTTCCGCAGGTTCCTTTTCCGCCACATGCTGACGGCATATAAACCCGTTCGTCATTGAGAGCCTGTAAGAGTGTGCACCCACGCTCATGTTCCACAACCTTCTCATCGTTTATGGTTATCTTCACCTTTCCCTCCGGCACAAGTTTCTTCCGTGCTATGAGAAGCATTGCCACCAATAGCCATATTATCGCTACAAAAACCGCAATTTCCAATATTATAGTCATAGTTACATAGTTACATTCCCGTCAGCGCCATAAACGCTATACCCCTTAATCATGTTGTTATATATGCAATTCCAAGTCCTTTCAAGGGTTTCGGAATATTCGAAAACTTCAGTCTCTCACGTATTGCGGCGAAAGCGACGATGGCGAGCATCCACCCGATGCCGCAGCCTGCTGCGTATATGGTGCTGTATGCCATATTCGGGAAGTGATATTCCTGCATGAAAAGCGAACATCCTAAAATGGCACAGTTCACGGCAATCAGCGGAAGATATATCCCCAAAGCGTTGTACAACGATGACGAAAACCTTTCGATTATCATCTCAAGCAGTTGCGTTATGGAAGCAATGACGGCTATGAATATTATCAGCGAAAGATATGAGAGATCAGCATTGTTGAACTTGTCGGACAGCCATACTAAGGCCCCCGGCTCCAATAGATATTTGTTAATAAGGTAATTGACAGGAACTGTGATTATCAGTACAAAACATACCGCCATTCCAAGCCCGAAGGAAGTCCGCACATTCTTCGAAACTGCAAGATAAGAACACATGCCTAAAAAATAGGCAAAGACCATGTTGTTTGTGAATATCGACTTTAAGAAAACACTTGTCAATGAATATCCCATAATCTATTCCTCCTGTAATTCCTTGTGTGCTGACCTTTGAATCCAGATGATTACACCGATGATTATCAGTGCCATAGGCGGCAGTACCATCAGTCCGTTGTTGAGATACCCGTTGGAGTAGAATGATTCCGGAATAACCTGACAGTTCCACAGTGTTCCGGCTCCCAGCAGTTCTCTGAAGAATGATACAATCAAAAGAACTAGACCGTAACCGATGCCGTTTGCCAAACCATCGATGAATGACGGGATCGGTTTGTGCGACAGTGCGAACGCCTCAATGCGTCCCATGACAATGCAGTTTGTGATGATGAGGCTGACAAACACCGACAGCATTTTGCTGATGTCGTAGAAATAAGCCTGCAGAAACTGGTCAACAATTATGACCAATGCTGCGACTATCACCAACTGTACGATGATTCTTATCCGCGGGGGGATGGTGTTTCGCAGCAATGAGAGAATCAGATTGGAGAAACCGCAGACTACGGCCACCGAAATCCCCATTACGACCGCAGGTTTCATCTGGGCTGTCACGGCTAATGCGGAACAGACGCCTAAAACCTGTACCAGTATCGGATTTTCCTTATTTAATGGTCCTAAATATTTTTTTAACTGCATGACGATTATTTTAAATAATTTCTGAAGAATGGAACATATAGCTCAAGACAGGTTCTGAGCATATCATCCACACCCTTCGATGTTGAAGTGGCACCGGATATTGCATCCACCGCGTATTGCGGGTCAATGTTGGTTGCCCCTGCTTTTATAACCTTTACCGACACGAAATTGTTATTCCTGTCAAATAATTCTTTTCCTTTAAATCCCGACTGAAATTTGTCACTGGAGATTTCCCCACCGAGGCCGGGCGTTTCAGAGTCGTGCGAAAATGCCGTTCCAACAATGGTTTTGCCGTCATCTGCGACTGCTATGTAACCCCATATCGGTCCCCATAATCCCTTTCCGCGGACAGGTACGACAAAGATATTGTTGTTGACTGCAAATATCGGGAGATGGTAGTCCTCACCGTTTTTTGCCTTAATGTATTCGGTTTTGTCATCAATGTCAAAAGCACGTATGTCGCCTTCAGAAAATGTGCCGGAGCCATATCTTGAAATCACAGCACCGGTCTTGTCGATTACAAGTTCTTCTGATATTTCCGAAAAAAGCTTCTGCGCCTCTTTTCTGTCGATTCCGTCATATCCGGCAGCACTCAGTATCTGCTGTATTTTTTCCGTTTCTTTGTTGTAGTCTTGCAGCGGTTTCAGTCTGTTGACGACTGTCGAAAGCACTGTTGCGACTATAAGAGCCAAAACAGTCACGTATATAAATATGTATCTGTTGCTGTATTGTTTCATCTTGGATTATTGTTTGACTTGGCGGAATTCTGGCGGCCTGCTCTTTTGTTTATGTTGTATTGAATTGAAAGATAGTCAATTAGTGGGGTGAACACATTCATTAACAGGATTGACAGCATCATCCCTTCGGCATATCCCTTGTTGCAGACTCTTATAACCACGGTAAGAATGCCAATCAGCAGACCGTAAATGATTTTACCGATGTTGGTGTGAGGTGAGGTTACCGGGTCGGTTGCCATGAACACCGCACCGAACATGAAACCGCCCATGAACAGATGGTAATAGGGCGGTATTGACATTGCCGGACTGGTGCCGATAAGGTTGAATGTGAAGCCGGCTGCCAATCCGCCGATTACGACGGATAATATTATTCTCCAGCTTGCAACGTCGGTGACGATAAGCAGTGCTGCCCCGATGAGGATTGCAAGAGTTGAAGTCTCTCCGAGACATCCCGGGATGGTTCCGAGAAACATGTCTTTTACTGACGGCAGAGATGAAATGTCGCCGAGGGCAACGTTTGCCAACGGTGTCGCACCCGTGAAGGCATCGGCTTTGTCGGCTATCCATATACTGTCACCGGAAATGACCGATGGGAATGCGAAAAAAATGAAGGCTCTTGCAACAAGTGCAGGATTGAGGAAATTGTATCCGGTGCCGCCGAAGACCTCTTTGGCAAACAGAGTTGCGAAAATGGTTGCCGCTGCCACTGTCCATAACGGGATTTCAGGCGGAAGTATCATCGGAATCAGCATCCCTGTGACAAAGAACCCTTCAGCGACTTCTTCTTTTCGTATCTGTGCGAAGAATACCTCCACTGTCAGTCCGCTGATATAAGTCACCAATACTACGGGCAGCCATTTCAAAAATCCGAAGCCGAAACATTTCCAGAATGTTGCTTGAGTGCCGTATGACAGAAAATGCTGGTGGCCGGTGTTCCAGAAACCGAAGAGCAGCGATGGTGTCAGTGCAATCATCACTGTTGTCATCAGTCGTTTCACATCGACAGAGTCGCGTATGTGGCTGCCCCTTAAGGTGGTGCTGTCAGGCGTCAGCAAAAATTTGTCAATGGCGTCAAAAAGAGCATAGAAATGAGATAACACTTTGTTGTTCTTAAACTTGCGTGTAAGCTTTCCGCTTATTTTCTCTATTCTGCTCATGCCTGTTCTCTTATAATGGTTAAACCATCGTGAATTATCTGTTGGCATTCTGTTTTCGAAGGACATACCACTTCGCACAAAGCAAAGTCCTCCTCCGTAACTTCATAAATGCCAAGTGCTTCCATTTTGTCAATGTCTTTGGTTACACATGCTTTCAACAGCTCCATTGGCATAATGTCCATAGGGAACACCTTGTCGTAAGCGTCCGAAAACATCATCACACGCCTGCCTCCATGAAGTGTGGTATCGACATCGTAGGATTTCCTGGTAATGAATTTCGAGAGGAAGGTGTTGGAGTTGCTCCAAAGTTTCAGTCCCGGATACATCCAGCCGAGGACACGCCTTCTTCCCCCTTCCCTTATTACTGTTATTTGTTGGTCGTAGTAACCGATAAAGCATTCATTGTCAATCTTGTGTCCGTTGAGAATGTTACCGCTGATGAATCTTGTGCCATCTGTGCCGAAAACAGATTTGTCAACAGCTTTCAAAGTAACTGCGTCTTTTAGGGATGCCCCGTTGATGATTCTGATATATCGCGGGTTGGCAACTGCCGGACCGGTGACGGCTATTGTTTTTGTGAAGTCAAGCTGTCGGTTAAGAAACAGTCTGCCGATGGTGGCAACGTATTGCGGCTCGATATACCATATATACTCACCTTTATTAATAGGAGAGATTCTGTTGATTTGTGTTCCAATGTTACCGGCAGGGTGAGGGCCGCTAAAATATTGTAAATCAACTTTTCCCTCAAAATACTCCTTTTATTGATAGTGATATTTTTAATATAGTTAAAGGAAAAGATGAAGTAATAGTAATTGATAGTGAAGAAGAAAAAGGAATTAATTCTTTAGATTCACAAATTAAAAACTTTCCTTTGTTAGATAATAAAAAAATGGAAGAATTATTTAATAAAAACTATGTTGAAAAAGAAGTGACGATAAAAAATCTTTATATTGAATTTTATACAAAGTGTATCCAAGTATTAAGAGATAAAAAATATTTAGAAGGTTATTCAAGTATAGGATATAATATTAATTTAACAGATAAGTTATCACCAAATAATGAACCATTCGTTTTAAAATTATGGATATTATTAATATGTTATTCTTTCAAGCATTTACACAAAGATGAGAAATTAATTGTTTTTTACGAATTATTACATGAAATACAAAATAATATTTCTCCAAAGAGTAATCTTATTGAACCATTTTTAGCTGATGTGATTTTTTCAACGTTTATTAAATACGGTGATAAACAAATGTGTTCGTTGTTATATAAAGAATTAAACGATTGCATTTATGTCAAAGAAGATTATATTATTTTTATGAAATTGCATAAAAAATTTATGTATAACAAAGATGAGTTCGAAAAAACATTTCCTAGAAATACTTCGTTAAAAGAAAGGAATTATAATATATTTAATTTACCTAATAATAAAAAAATGGAAATTGTTTTAATAAGTCCGCATCCTGAATGTCAAAGAATTGATTTAAAACCGGTTATATTAACTTTTAAATCCCAAGAGGAAGAAGAATTATTATTTTATTGTTCAATATGCCAAAAAAAGAAACCAGCTAAAATAACAGTATCCCTCGGGGAAGAAAGGAAAGAATATCAATTATATTCGGCTAAATATTTATTTTATTTTATTAAAGATTTAGGCGATTATAATATGCAAACGTTTTATAAAAATTATACCGAAATTTTTTTTAATTTAGTTGTATTGTTTCAATTTAGAGAAAATTTCTATGAATTTCTTTTCCCGTATAAAGACTGGAATGGATATGAAGGATTCGATCGAAATTTTCTTTATGTTAAAAAAGCACAAAAAGGCAAATTCATTAAAAAAGACAAAAATAAAAATAAACCAAATTGGTATGATGTCTTCGAAGATGAAAAAATTAGACAAAATAAATTGGCGAAATTATTACCTTGCAAGGTTGGAAGTGTTGCTAATTTCAAAACAAAAGAAATTGTTAATTCAGAAGTCTTTTTTAAAAAATATAATAAAAAAATTGTGAGAAATACTATGCGTTTAACACAGAAAAGAAAAATAGATAATTAATTCATTTATTTTAATTTTTAAATATTTTAATTTAATATTATATAAAAAATTGGAAATATTTGATAAATT
>CALFIZ010000045.1 GCA_937877575.1 uncultured Marinilabiliales bacterium
ATCCTGAATGCTATGGCGGGTTCAGTGGTTGTGCCTGATTTTGAGATGATTACAATCGAATAGTTCTTGTTGTTCAATTTTTTCATCAAAAGAGACAGGTCAAGTGCGTTGAGGTTGTTGCCTGCATAAGCGATTTCAGGGAATGAAGGTTTCCGGCTGAAATTTAGGGCTTCTATTACTGCGCGTGCGCCAAGATAGGAACCGCCGATGCCAATCACGACAATTATGTCCGATTTTTTTTTCTGTTCGTTGACATCGTTTTTGATTTTTTCGAGCAGTTCTTTGTCAGGATTAACCGGAAGATCCATCCATCCTAAAAAATCGTTACCGGGACCATTTCTTCTGATCAGAGTCTTATAACCATTGTAAACCTGTTCACTGACAGCTTCTGCCAATTGTGTCGGAATCTGTTTCAGCGCCTGTTTGGTGTTTATACTGACGGTTTTCATAGATTTATATTGTTTTGTTGTAGTTTATTGGTTTGCAAAGTTATATAATTTATTTCAGTTATGCCGTCACGGGTCATGGTAATTTTATAACCCCTGTATTCCTGCTGTTCTTCATATTGGAACTGCATCACAATGTAAAGAGTATATGTCTTCTCTGTAGTGTTGGTATGCACCTCGCCGTCATCGTTAAGGATATCAAGCGTGACCTGCGGATTGTCCATCTTCTGTGTGAAATGGAATATGTGAAACCTCGTGATGTCGTTGATGCCTGTAAAATCATAGTTATACCGGCTTTTCAGTATTTCATTGTCAATGAAGACTTTCTTACGGTAAAGAATGATTTTTTCATCGCTAACACCATTGTTGGAATCGAGATGGGAACGATTCCGTATGTTGAGAACCTCCTGCGGGGTTTTGTCAGCAGTGATGAAATCCATGCCTTCCTTCTCCCATCCTGTCTCGCTGTTTTTGATGCTTATAACAGTCTTATTATCAAAATATCTGCCTTTCAACTGATATGCAAAAAGACTTCTCATGATTTCCTTAAGCCGGTCTTTGAGCATGTATGCAATTACAAGTATGATGAAGATAAGTATGGGATAGTTGCCAAGATATTTTTGGAACGGCAGGGCAATAAGTGTGGTAATGACCATCGCTATGCCTGCAGATACTCCAAAAACGACCTGCTTGGCTACGGTTCCGTCTTGAATGGTGTTGATTTTCAGATATAAAGCACTTTCAATGTGCTTTTTGAGAAGTCTATGATGGGCTACGAGTTCCCTATTGTTGCCGCCATCACCGTCAATGCTGTAGTAATATCCCATGGATATTTTGTACTCTTTCTCATCTTGTACAATTTTCTTCATTGAGGCAATCAGATGGTTAAAGCTTTCGTCATGAAGACTTTCAAGGTGTTTTATTATCGCTATTGTTTGAATATCCACGTTATGGCTCATATATTCGTCAGCGAAGGAAAACTCCTTTTTGTCATCTTCTGTCAATGACGGCACATCGATGATTTCCCGCAATTTGCGGTAACTGCTGAGGATATCCTTAACATTTTTCAGATAATCGGTACATTTGGCAATGATTTCTGCTTTGTTCTTAATATTTATTATGCAGTCGGTTTCTTCACGTAGAGAGCTGTTGAATATCGTGGTAAACATTTTTGTTTGGAAGATGTAGTCTGTGACATTCGTTTCTGTAGGTGAAGAAGCGGTTTTATTGAAAGCGTTGCGGATATTATTGTATGGTACGGCTTCATTGCTGACTATGTCGCACAACAAGTATCTTGGCGTTATTAGCCTTATATTTGACTTTACATCCTTGTAAAATTGATCGTTGTTGTATGTTGATGAATTGATGTCGAGGCCATTGGGAATGAAAATCCATGAGTTGATGCTGAAATTGTTTTCGCGCAGTTTGCTACTGCCTGAAAAACCGATTTTAAACTCAATCGAGAATTTGTCGTGGATTTTTGTTTTGATGTCTATCATGATTCCAGTTTTTATACGGGTTCTTCATAAGCATTGAGTTGTAGTATTCAGGCTTGCCCGTAACTTCCCGTCCTAACCATGCCGGTTTGTCGAATGGTTCGTCCTCATCGGCGAGTTCCACTTCTGCGATGGTAAGCCCTTCATTGTCACCATGGAACTCATCGATCTCCCAAGTGTGCTTTCCGTCAGTGTTTTTCACAAGATAACGGGTTTTGTCGATAATACCCGTCTCTGCCAATTCGAGCAGTGATTTCGCTTCATTTGCAGTAATTTCCTTTTCCCATTCGAAACGGGCGGCACCGCTTGCGTTGCATTTTCCTTTTACTGTAATATAACCCTTGTCACCTTTAAGTCTGACGCGGACGACACGTTCCGGAACGCTGCTAAGGTAGCCTTGCGTTATATGGATGGCTTTGAAGGCATCAGCTTTGAAGTTGCCTTTCACCAAGAACTTTCTTTCTATCTCCTGTGCCATGACTATTGGTTTGCTGAAGGTTTGTCAATGTGTGAGCAGGTGGTCATCGAACATTTTGACAAATGCCGCGTTTACGCCGTGACCCGGCTTGTATGCCGTGATTTTGCCGCAGAGCGGTTTGCCTAAAACCGCCAAATCACCAAGCAAGTCAAGGAGTTTGTGGCACGCAGGCTCATCGGCATTGCGGAATGTCGTATTGTTGAGGGTATGGTTTGGAGTCACCTCTATGCCGCTGCAGTTGAACAGTTTTTCCAATGAACTTTTCTCTTTGTTGCTTAGAGATATGTCGGCGAAGACCAAAGCGTTGTCAATGCTGCCGCCCTTGATGAGTCCGTGTGCGTGGAGATATGATAACTCGCTGAGAAACACGAATGTGCGGGAAGAGGCTATGGTTTCGACATTATCACCTGTATTGTATGTTACTGTATGTTTGCCTATTGGCTGTCGGAAATTTACAGTCACCTCCGCTGAAAATTCATCGGCAGGCTCAACCTTTATCCATGAGTCGCTTTTGGAGTCGATGTATGCAAACTGTTGTTTGACTTTGATTATGTGTTTTTCCGCCTGTTGGCTGACAATCAGTGGTTTAAGTGCATTGACAATAGGCTTGGCGCTGCCATCGAGTATTGGGAGTTCGGCACCGGTAATCATTATTTTCAGGTTATCAATGCCTAACAGATGAAATGATGCCATGAAATGTTCAATGGTGATGGCTGAGACATTATCCGAAGTTATGGTGGTGCTTCTGTCGAATGATGACAGATTATCGGGTATAGCCTTGATTTCCGGTTGGTTTTCGAGATCCGTCCTTATAAACACAATGCCTGAATTTTCATTGGCAGGACAGATGGTGGCTTCACAATGTCTGCCGGTGTGCAGTCCGTTGCCTGACAGTGTGACAGGTTTACTAATTGTTTTTTGAAGCATCATCTGTTTCATTTAACCTTTTCGGAAGATTGCGGAAGCAGGCGTAACTGCGCAGATACGATTTTTGGTTGAATGCCGGAGAGCCCATTACGGTTTCATTGTCGCCGATGTTGTGCATGATGCCTGACTGTGAGACGATTCTTACGTTGTTGCCTATGGTCAGATGATCGCTGATGCCTACCTGTCCGCCTATCAGACAGTTATGGCCGATTTTAGTTGAACCTGCAACGACTGACTGGGCGGCGATGACTGTATTGGCTCCGATTTCAACGTTGTGGGCGATGTGGACGAGATTGTCGAGTTTTACGCCGTCGTTGATGACTGTCGAGCCGAGAGTTGATTTGTCAATGGTTGAATTTGCACCTATTTCCACGTCACTGCCTATTATGACATTGCCAAGTTGCGGCACTTTCACGTTGATGCCGTTTTCCTGAGTGAACCCGAAACCGTCGGAACCGATGACCACACCTGCATGAATCAGACAGTTGCTGCCCACGTGGCAGTTGTCGTAAATCTTTGTTCCGGGCATCAGTGTGGTGCCTGGGCCTATTGTGACGTTTGTACCAAGGAAAACCTGCGGGTAAATCTTGCAGTTGTCACCAACGACAGCATTTTTCATAATTACCGTCGTGTCACCGATGTAGCAGTCTTTGCCGATTTCAGCTGTGTTGTCGATAAAAGCGTTTGGTGAAATGCCTGCGAGGTCGTTTTTGGTCAGTTTGTCGTACATCCTTATCAGTTCCACGAAGGCCTGATGTGCGTCTTCAACAACTATCAGCGTTGTATTGTATTGACCGTCAGGGACTAATCTTTTTGTTATGATGATGGCCTCAGCTTTTGTTTCGGACAAAAATTTGACATACTGCGGTGACCCGATGAAACTTATGGTTTTCGGTTGGGTGTCTTCTATTTTTGAGAATCCTGAAAAGGATACGTCGGGATTGCCGATGATGGTACCGTGAATCATCTCGGCTATTTGTCGTGCAGTGAAGTTCATGATAAGTTATAAGTTGTTTATCAACCGCATTTAGAGCTGCCGCAGTCGAGACATGTCATGCAGCCGTCCTTGAAAACCACATTATGGGAGTGACATTCGGAACATTCGGCACCGACCATAACGGTTCCATTGGGGATATAGCGTTTGAGGGCACGTGCGACACCGTTTTTCCAAGTGTTGATGTTGTCTTCATTGAAATTCATATTCTGGATGAGTTGGACAACATATTGCAGAGGCATACCATGACGCAGAACGCCAGAAATGAGTTTTGCGTAGTTCCAGAACTGTTGGTCGAAGGAACGTGACAGACCGCTTATTACGCCTTTATATCCGTCTTTGTCGATAAATTCGAAATCGTAGCGGCTCTTGCCGGTCTCTGAGTCTTTGTTTTTGACAATCCTGCCTTTTGTGATTGAAGGATGGATAAGAAATCCGTCGGCGCGACCAGTGAATATTTCGTATGGTTTTTCATCGAGCAGACCAACCACTGCAAGCCATTGTTCCTTGTTGTTCTGAAAACGGATGACATCAGCTTCCAGACTTTTTGGGCGATGCGGTGCGTGGGTTTCGTGGAAATCCACCACAGGTGTTTTCTTGTCATTGCTGACGAGGACGTTGTCACGGCTGCCGTCACGGTAGATGGTCATTCCTTTGCAGCCGCATTCCCATGCGGTCTTGTATATATCGTTTACCACATCTTCGGTTGTGTCAGCGGGAATGTTTACGGTTACTGATATTGAATGGTCAACCCATTTCTGTATCGAGCCTTGCATCTTAACCTTCTGAACCCAGTTGATGTCGTTGGCGGTGGATTTGTAGTAAGGTGATTTTTTGATGAGTTCATTCATCTGTTCGTCAGAATAGGTCTTGACCTGTTCAAAGTCATAACCGTTGACTTCAAGCCATTTGATGAATCCGTGGTGGAAGACCTTGTATTCCTGGAACATATCGCCGTTGACATCAACGAAGTCGGCTTTCTGGTTGTTGTCGTTGGCATTGATTTTCTTACGGCGAGTGTAATATATTGTAAATGCCGGTTCTATGCCGGAGGTGGTCTGTGTGCATATACTGACGCTGCCGGTAGGGGCTATGGTTAGCAGAGCTATGTTGCGTCTGCCTACTTTTTTCATTTTTTCGATGGTGGCAGGATATTCCTTGGCCACTCTTTGTATGAACGGGTTGTTTTTCTCAAGTTCGTAGTTGAAGATGGAGAATGCGCCGCGTTCTTCCGCGAGGTCAACAGAAGCGTTATAGGCTTCGCATGCAAGTGTTTTCTGAATGTCGGTGCTGAAAGAAATGGCTTCTTCGGAACCGTATTGGAGCCCGAGTGCTGCAAGCATATCGCCTTCAGCGGTGATGCCGATGCCCATACGGCGGCCTTTGGCGCTTTTGTCCTTTATCTTAAGCCACAGCTGTCTTTCAACGTGTTTGGTTTCTTCACTTTCCGGGTCAGATTCTATCTTCTTGAGAATGGCTTCCACTTTTTCCATTTCAAGGTCAACGATGTCATCCATGATACGTGTGGTGGTGCGGACATGTTTTTTGAAGAGTTCGCGGTCGAACGTGGCGTCGGAGGTGAAAGGATTCTTCACGTAACTGTAGAGGTTTATGGCTATAAGCCGGCAGCTGTCGTAAGGACAGAGCGGGATTTCGCCGCAAGGATTTGTGGAAACTGTCTTGAATCCGAAATCCTTATAGCAGTCAGGAACTGATTCACGCAATATGGTGTCCCAGAAAAGCACACCCGGTTCAGCTGAAGCCCATGCGTTGTGTATTATCTTCTTCCACAATCTGTCGGCATCGATTTCCCTTGTCATTTTGGGCTTCTTTGCCTCAATGGGGAACTGGCTCATGTATGGTTTGTTTCCCTTGACGCAGTTCATGAATTCATCATCTATTTTGACGGAGATGTTCGCACCGGTTATTTTACCTTGTGTGAGTTTTGCATCTATGAATTTCTCAGCGTCAGGATGTTTTATGGATATGGAGAGCATCAGGGCTCCTCTACGGCCGTCCTGAGCCACTTCACGTGTGGAGTTTGAATATCTTTCCATGAAAGGAACGATACCTGTGGAGGTGAGTGCAGTGTTGTTGACTTTGGTGCCGGCAGGACGGATCCCGCTGAGGTCATGGCCTACACCGCCGCGGCGTTTCATAAGCTGTACCTGCTCCTCATCAGTCTTCATTATCGCACCATACGAATCGGCATCCTTTTCGTTGCCTATGACAAAACAGTTGGACAACGATGAAACCTGCATGTCGTTGCCTATGCCTGCCATCGGACTTCCGGCCGGAATCACATACTTGAAATCCTTAAGAAGCTGGTATATCTCATCCTCACTCATAGGATTGTCGTAGTTATGTTCGATACGGGCCACCTCTGACGCTATTCTGTGATGCATTTCATCAGGGCTTAATTCATAGATGTTGCCTTCCGAGTCTTTCAGCGCATATTTGTTGACCCAAACGTCAGCAGCAAGCTTGTCACCGTGAAAGTATTCGGTGGCAACCCTTTTGGCCTCATCTATCGAGTGTTTTGTCAACTCTTTGACAGCCTTAAGCTTCTCCTTCTGCTTGGCTTTGACGGTCGTTATCTCTTCTTTATGAGGCTTTTGCACACTTTTTATAGGCTGTTTGTTTTTGCTTTTTCCGCCGATAGTGGTATCAACATCTGTGAAAAAATCCGGGTTAAACAAAAAACCATCTTGTCCTGTACTCACTTTTATATTCATATTAAATATTAACAATTTGAAAATAAACGAACTAAAATATGCCCATTTTCATATTTTACACTCCGCTAAATTACAAAATTTAATTATCGAAAAGATTCTTTGTATATGCCTAATATAAACATTTTGTTAACAACATAATGTCAAATATCTGTCGGAATTAAATTTTATTAGTATTTTTGCAAATATTTATAAATGTACATACTATGCTTATTATAGGTATTACCGGCGGTTCCGGTTCCGGAAAGACGACAGTTGTGGATTTTATAGTTCGTCAACTTCCAAATGATTCAGTAACAGTTATATCCCTTGATTCTTATTATAAAGATAATAAAAATCTCACCGAAGAACAACGCAAGCAGGTGAACTTCGATTCACCGTCTTCATTCGAATTTGATTTGTTGAACAAACATCTTGATGAACTCCAGGAAGGGAAAACCATACAGATGCCTATATACCATTATGTGACTTGCAGCCGCGATGAGGAGACAATACCTGTAAAGCCATGTGATGTGATAATTGTGGAGGGTATCATGGTTTTTGCCAATGAAGAATTGCGCGACAGACTGGATATCAAAGTGTTTGTTGATACAGATGCCGATGACCGTCTGATCAGAATCATCAACCGCGACATAGTCGAACGTGGCCGCAGCTACCGCGATGTGCTCGAACATTACCAGAGATGGGTGAAACCAATGCATCAGGCTTATATCGAACCGGCAAAAAAATTTGCTGACATTGTACTGCCTGAGGGTGGTAAAAACGTTGTTGGTATAGATGTACTTCTTTCGAAGATAAAATTGCTTATACACGAAAATAAAGAAAAGAAACTGTCAGAATGAAAAAAATCCAGATGGTTGACTTACACAGTCAATATTTGAAAATAAAGGACGAAATTGATGATGCCGTCCTTAAAGTCATCGACTCATCGGCTTTCATCAACGGTCCTGAAACTAAATCTTTTGCCGAGGAACTTGCCCGATATCTCAACGTAAAACATGTCATCCCGTGTGCCAATGGCACCGAGGCGCTGCAGATATCCATGATGGCCCTCGGACTCAAACCAGGTGATGAGGTCATCACCACAACATTCACATTTATTGCCACAGCCGAAGTCATAGCACTGCTTCATCTGACACCGGTGCTTGTGGATGTCCAGCCAAATACCTATAATATAGATGTCAACGCCATCAGAAAAGCTATCACTCCGAAAACCAAGGCGATAGTGCCCGTCCATTTGTTCGGCCAGTGTGCCAATATGGAGGAAATCATGAAGATAGCGATGGAATATAACCTTTATGTTATTGAAGACAATTGCCAGGCTCTGGGAGCTGAATATCATTTTACCGACGGAGTGGTGAAAAAGTCCGGAACTATCGGCAATGTCGGAGCCACATCGTTCTTCCCGTCGAAAAATCTCGGATGTTATGGCGATGGCGGCGCAATGATGACCAATGACGATGCCCTCGCCGCCCAAATCCGTACTATCGCAAATCATGGGTCAAAAGTCAAATATTATCATGATTATGTGGGAGTCAACTCGCGTCTCGATTCTATCCAGGCCGCCATACTCCGCATCAAACTGCGTCATCTCGATGAATATATAAAGGCTCGCCAGGAAGCAGCTGAGAAATATAACAAGGCTTTCGAAAAGTGCACAAGCCTTGTACTTCCACGTATCGCAGCTTATACGTCACACATTTTCCATCAATATACATTGCTTACAAGAGACATCAATAGAGATGAACTCCAAAAATATCTTGCCGAAAAGGGAATCCCGTCAGCCATATACTATCCGGTTCCGCTGCATCAGCAGAAAGCATATATTGACCCACGCTATAAGGACGGCGACTTCCCGATTTCGGAAATGCTCTGCAAAGATGTGATTTCCCTGCCTATGCATACTGAACTTGATGATGAACAAATAACTTTTATTACGGATTCTGTTTTGGAATTTGTTGAAAACAATTGATATTATGAATAACCGAATATTAGTTACAGGAGGTACAGGCTTTATAGGCTCCCATACTGTGGTGGAACTGCAACAGAAGGGCTTTGACGTTGTCATTGCCGATAACTTGTCGAATTCTTTTGAGGAAGTCGTTGACAGAATAGCTAAAATCACAGGCGTGAGGCCTGACTTTGAAAAGACTGAACTCAGGAATGCTTCCCAAGTGAATGCAATTTTTGACAAATACCCTGACATACAAGGTGTTATACATTTTGCGGCTTCAAAGGCAGTTGGTGAATCAGTGCAAAAACCTTTGATGTATTACCACAACAACCTCACCTCACTGATGAATGTCCTGGATGCCATGCTCAGCCATAACGTGCATCATATTGTCTTCTCGTCATCGTGTACTGTCTATGGACAACCTGACACACTGCCGGTTTCCGAGTCGTCACCGCGCAAGAAAGCCCTTTCTCCTTACGGAAATACCAAGGCTATGTGCGAAGACATAATCACCGATGTCGCCAAAGTCAACGATATGGATGCCATCCTGCTGAGGTATTTCAACCCGATAGGTGCTCACGAAAGCGCACTCATCGGTGAGTATCCGCAGGGAGTACCCAACAACCTCATTCCTTATCTCACTCAGACGGCTGTCGGCATACGCAAGTGCCTCAGTGTCTATGGAAATGACTACAACACTCCGGACGGCACAGGCATAAGGGATTATATTCATGTTGTTGACCTCGCCAAAGCTCATGTCGTGGCTATCGAAAGAATGCTTGACAACAAATGCAAGGCTAAAACCGAAGTCTTCAACATAGGAACAGGTCACGGCTATTCGGTTCTTGACATCATCAAATCGTTTGAAAAGGTAAACGACATAAAAATCAACTATCAGATTGTCGGACGGCGTGAAGGTGACATCGAACAGGTGTGGGCCGATACGACATACGCCAACAACGAACTCGGCTGGAAAGCCGAACGCAACCTTGATGACATGATGCTGACATCGTGGAATTGGGAAAAATCAAGAAATAAGAATCAATAAATCAAAGTAATATGAAAAGAAGCATTACATTTTTATCTCTCTTAGTGATGTGCCTGACACTTTCGGCACAGGAGGAAACCAAATTATTACGTTTTCCGGCAATATATGACAATACGGTCGTTTTCACTTATGCAGGTGATTTATACATTGCTGATGCCACCAACGGCGAAGCTCGCAAACTGACCAACGACCCTCAGGGTTTCGAGTCTTTTGCCCGTTTTTCACCTGATGGCTCACAGATAGCTTTCACCGGTCAGTATGACGGCAACACGGAGGTTTATGTGATGCCTGTCAACGGCGGTGAACCGAAACGTCTGACATACACAGCCACCCTTTCGCGCGATGACATGTCAGACAGAATGGGTCCTAACAACATCGTCATGACATGGTCCCCCGATGGCAAAAATGTTATCTATCGTTCTCGCAAACAGTCGTTTGACGATTTTAAGGGACAACTTTTCAGCGTTAGCGTCGAAGGCGGCATGTCATCAGAGATTCCTCTTGCAGTTGGCAGCTGGTGCTCCTTCTCACCGGATGGCAAACAGATGGCAATCAACAGGGTGTTCCGTGAATTCAGAACCTGGAAATATTACAGGGGCGGCATGGCTGACGATATATGGATTTATGACATCGCTTCAGGCTCCACCACAAGAATCACCGATACCGATGCTCAGGAGATCATCCCTATGTGGTACGGTAACAAGATTTTCTTCTGCTCCGACCGCGACAGAACCATGAACATCTTCTGCTATAACACACAGACAAAGCAAACACACAAGGTAACGAATTTCGACAACTATGATGTCAAATTCCCGTCGCTGGGCAACAAGAAAATCATCTTCGAAAACGGCGGATGCCTCTATACTTTAGACCCGATAACGGAAAAAATCGAAAAGCTTACTATCTATATATCAGACGATTTTGCTGCCGGCAGAGACAAAATGAAAGATGCCTCGAAGAATATTTCCGGCTATGACATTTCTCCTGACGGCAACCGTATCCTGCTCGTTGGCCGCGGCGATGTTTACACTCTCCCTGCAAAGTCAGGCATCACAAGAAACATCACTCACAGCTCAGGAGCACATGACCGCAGTGCCGCTTGGTCACCGGACGGCAGGACCATCGCCTATATCTCTGACATGAATGGTGAATTCGATATCTACATCCAGGCTCAGGATGGTTTTTCAGAACCTGAAAAGATTGTTGATGGAAGCGAATCCTATATTTTCAGCCTCAAATGGTCACCCGACGGCAAGAAAATCGCCTTCTCCGACAGACTCATGCGACTGAGAATAGTTGATGTTTCGTCAAAGGCTGTTACCGAGGTCGAAACAAGCCCTTACTGGGAAATCCGCGACTATTCATGGGCACCTGACAGCAAGTGGCTCGCTTACTCACACCAGCAGGCAAACGAATTCAGCGAGGTTATGATTTACTCTCTCGCTGACAACAAGTCATATTCCGTCACCGACAGATGGTATTCATCCAGCTCACCGGTATTCAGCAAGGACGGCAAGTACCTGTTCTTCTGTTCCGACAGAGACTTCAATCCTGTCTATAGCAGTACCGAATGGAATCATGTCTATACAACTATGTCAAGGATGTATTTCGTGATTTTATCCAAGGATACACCTAATCCTTTGGCTTATACCAATGACGAGGTGAAACCTAAGGACACATCTTCCGCATCGGAGGAAAAAGACAACAAAAAATCAAAGAATCCTTCCAAGTCAGATAAACCGGACAACAGCAAAAAGACTGTTGACGTGAAAGTTGACATCGACGGTCTTGGTAACAGAATAGTCAATGTCCCGTGCCCTACCGCTTATTATAACATCATCGCATGCGTTGACAATGTCCTATACTATAGCAAATGGGATGAAAAGGAAGGACATACACTGCGTTCAATTAAGTTGTCACCTGATACTGAAAAAGATACTGAACTTGCTAAGGATGTCAGAATGATTCCTAATTTCGACTGTACAAAGGCACTTGTTGCTAAAGGCAGGAATTATTATGTCATCGATTTCCCGAAGGGTAAGGTTAATCTTGAAAATCCGATTGACCTCTCAAACATGAAGGTTATGGTTGACAATAAAGCCGAATGGTCACAGATTTATTACGAAGCATGGCGTCAGATGAGGGATTTCTTCTATGTCTCCAACATGCACGGTGCCGACTGGCCTAAGATGCGTGACAAATACGGCGCTTTGCTGCCATACGTCAACTGCAAGGACGACCTTAACTATCTTATCGGTGAACTCATCGGCGAACTTAATGTGGGTCATGCCTACATTGGTGGCGGCGACAAGTTCAGACCGGAACGCATAAAACTCGGTCTGCTCGGCGCAAAACTCGCAAAAGCTGACAACGGATATTTCAAGATCGAAAAAATTCTCAAAGGTGAAAATTTCCGCAAGGAACTCCGCTCACCGCTCACCGAAGCCGGGATGAACATCAATGAGGGCGATTTCATTGTTGCCGTCAACGGCGTATCGACAAAGGATATGAACGACATTTACCAATCACTTGTGGGCATGGCTGACAAGGAAGTAATCCTTTCGATTTCTTCAAAGGGAGGTGAAAGCGACAAACGTGATGTTGTGGTGGTCCCAATATCCTCTGAATCAGACCTTTATTATTACAACTGGGTACAGGACAACATCCGTAAGGTTGACGAGGCTACCGATGGTCAAGTGGGTTACATCCATATTCCTGACATGGGTGTCGCAGGTCTCAATGAGTTTGCAAAATATTTCTATCCGCAGCTCGACAAAAAGGCTCTTATCATTGACGACAGAGGCAATGGCGGCGGCAATGTCTCACCTATGATTATCGAACGCCTGAGTCGTGAAATCACCCGCGCTAACATGAGCCGTAACGAGAAGTTCCCGTCACAGACTCCTACAAAGATGATGCTCGGTCCGAAGGTTCTGCTTATTAACCAGTATTCGGCTTCCGACGGCGACCTGTTCCCGTACGCATTCCAGAAACACCAGCTGGGCAAACTCATCGGTGTCAGAACGTGGGGTGGCATCGTCGGCATCAGAGGTTCGCTGCCATTTGTTGACGGCACATCTCTCAACAAGCCTGAGTTTACATCGTATGACAGCGATGGTAATGGCTATATCGTTGAAGGTCACGGCGTTGACCCTGACATAGTAATAGAGAACGACCCGTATAAAGAGTATATGGGCGAAGACGAACAACTCAATAAGGCCATTGAGGTTATCCTCGAAGAGATGAAGGATTACAAGGGCTTGCCACCTATTCCACAGGCACCTGTGAAAAATTAAAGGTGAAACTAAAACGTGAAATCAGCCTCGATTGGATAATGGTCTGAAATATAAGGAACACCGTAACTCCCATCAAGCGTCTTGAAACCGACCGAATTGGCGTTTCTGTAGAAAATGTAGTCGATTTTATGGTCAGGCGTGTTGTTGCTTTCAATGTTGAAACCGTTGTAAGTGGCCTTTTCATCCGTCATGACGGTGTTGTTGCGGCTTTCCTTCATGAAATCCTTCAGAGGGTCAAAAATGGCATTGTCAATGGTAGAGTTGAAGTCTCCTGAAAGGAAGACCGGTGCTTTACTGTTGTTTGTAATCTGTCTTATTCTGTTACATATCAATAAAATAGACTGCTCTCTTGCGACTGTCCCTATGTGGTCGAGATGGGTGTTGAAAACGTAAAACCGTTTGCCGGAAACATTGTCCTTGAGATTTGCCCAGGTGACAATTCTGTAACATGCTGCATCCCAGCCGCGTGACGGCTCATCAGGAGTCTCGCTGAGCCAGAAATCACCGTGGTCAACAAGTGTGAAACGGTCTTTCTTGTAGAAGACAGCCATGTGCTCACCACCTTCTTTTCCATCGTCACGACCAACCCCGACATGGTCATAATCGGGAAGACTGTCCTCTATGAATTTGACTTGTTCAATGTAGGCTTCCTGCACTCCGAAAACATCCGGATCTTCAGCATTTATCATGTTTAACGTCCCGTTCCGGCGGTTCATCCATGAATTCTCCCCGTCGTTGGCGCGACTGTATCTGATGTTGTAGGAAATGTAGCGAAGATTTGTGTCAGCTTTGCTTGTGCATGCACTTGCGGCAAAAATAACTGCAATAAAAATAAGGTATTGTAATTTTTACAATATCTATTATAATATATGCTGTTGTTTGGGGGATATGGCAACGTTGAGGAACGACCAGAGCACCAAATAATGATTAAACAAAAAAGGAAGTAAAAACTATATATATATTAGTTAAAAACTTCTTTTTTATTTTGCTTTCTTTTTTTGGTAATCATAAAGCGTTAAACCTCAGGGGTTTGGGGACTGGTCCCCAATATAATTAGATTTTTTTCTCTTTTTGATGTATTATATTAAGCATTGGCTTATTTGCTATATTTAAAGGAGTGAAAAAATATTATGGCAAATTATAGTCATTTAAATAAAGAACAAAGAGATGTTATTCAACATTTGATTAGTCTAAATAAAAATTTTACTGAAATTGGTGATGCTATCGGAAAAGATAGAACTGCTGTGTCAAGAGAAATTAGAAGAAATAGATATATTAAAAGTTACTATTATGAAGCTTATGATGCTAAAGGTATTAATGAAGCTGTAAACAGATGTAAACGTTTATCTAATCCACCATATGTATGTAATCATTGTCCAAAGAAAAGCACTTGTTCATTACATCATATATATTATAATTCTAAAATTGCACAAGAACATTATGAAGAAATTTTAACTACTACTAGAGAAGGAGTTAATCTAACTGAAGAACATATAAATGAAATTGAAAACATTATTGTTCCACTTATAAAAGATAAAAAACAAAGTGTTAATCAAGTTTATATTAATCACTCAGATATATTAGATTTTAGCAAAGTAAGTTTTTATAATTATGTTAATAATGGAGTTATTTCTTTAACTAATTTAGATCTTCCTAAAAAAGTTAAATATAAAAAACGAAAGAAGAAAAATAATAATAAATACAAACGAGATAATTTACTTCTTAAAGGAAGAAAATTTGAAGACTATTTGAATTTTATTTCTAAACATCCAAAGATGAATAAAGTACAATTAGATACAGTTATAGGTCAAAAAAATAATAGGAAAGTATTATTAACTATGTATATTGTAGATACTCATTATATGCTTATTTTTCTTTTAGACAAAAAGGATTCAAATCATGTAACTCAAGTATTTAACAAATTAAAAACAACATTAGGGATTGATGAATATAGAAAAATACTTAGAATTATTTTAACTGATAATGGTAGTGAATTTTATAATCCATATGAAATGGAATATGATTATGACAATAGCAAGAAAATCGCAAATGTATTTTATTGTCATCCATATGCCTCTCATGAGAAACACGAATTAGAAGTTAATCATGAATATATAAGAAGAGTTTTTCCAAAAGGGACTTCATTTACTAATTTAACTGATGATATTGTAAAAAGACTGCAAGATAATATTAATGCAATACCAAGAGATTCATTAAAAGGTGAAACTCCATATAATTTAACATTAAAAAAATATCCCAAATTAATTAAATCTTTAAAATGTAATTATATAAAACCTGATGATGTAGATTTATCAGAGAAAAACATCAGAGGTGATAAATAATGACTGAATATAATGATATTAAAGATTTAATAATATGGGATGATCCAATATTTGGTGAAATAAGTTTAGATTTTATAATAACTGGATTACAAGAACTATTAAATGAACAAACAGAGTTTGAAAATATAGTTTATCATCTTTTAAAAAATGCAAACTATGATAATGAAACTATATCATCTTTATTCACTAAATCCAAAACTAATACAATTAATATGTATCTAAAAATGATTAAAGATGAACTTTAGATTCAACGAAAGGGCTGTTAGATTCAATTTCAACCTTTTCGTTGGCAAATAAGCCAATTATTTTTTTAGCAATGTGCGGGCACTTAGTTTTAAAAAGACTTCGTTTCGTACACTTTTTTGCGTGGTTAAACTTAATCACTTGATAATATATTAGCACAAAATGATGAAAATGCAACAAAAAAACGATTAAAATATCCAATAAATATGGGCATTTAATCATTTAACACTACTTTTTTACTGAAAATGTGCACTAACTTTTTAATTCAGTGAAAAATTGAATAGTTAACTCATTGTAAACAACATTTGTTTGTTTTTATTATTGACATTAATAACTATGTTTTGTTATAATTTTATCTAGGAATATCTAATAGTTGGGTGATACCACTACCACAAAAGAATGAAGGTGGTACTATTGAGAAGAAAAACAATTTTTATAAATTCTTAATAATTATACTTTTTGCCATAATAACCTTATTAATAGTACTGCTTTTCGTAGCACTTATATAAAATACCATCACCTAACTAGCTTTAGTTAGGTGAAACCCATATTTTGAGGTATCATCCAACATTGCTAATTGGATATTCCTCTTTTTATTATATGAAATTTCCTTCATCTATATACATTATATAGTAAATTTTAAGAAAATACAAGGAATATTGATTGCTACTCGCAATTTTTACAATTTTTTGATATAATCACTAATGAGGACTGATATTATGGATATAAATAAGATAAGAAACTTTTGTATAATTGCCCATATTGATCATGGTAAGAGTACGTTAGCTGATAGAATACTTGAATATACGGGAGCAATAGATAAAAGAGAAATGAAAGAACAGATACTTGATAATATGGATTTGGAAAGAGAAAGAGGTATAACAATTAAATTAAATGCCGTTAGATTAAATTATAAAGATTATATCCTTAATTTAATTGATACGCCAGGACATGTCGATTTTACTTATGAAGTAAGTAGAAGTATGGCGGCATGTGAAGGTGCTATTTTAATTGTTGATGCTGCTCAAGGCATTGAAGCCCAGACTTTATCCAATATCTATCTAGCTTTGGAAAATAATCTAGAAATAATACCAGTAATTAATAAAATAGATTTACCTAGTGCAGATATTCCTAAAAGAGTGGAAGAACTTAATAAAATGTTTGGTTTTAAAAGAGAAGAGATACTTCTTACTTCAGCTAAAACAGGTGAAGGTATTAAAGAATTAGTAGATGCCATTATTGAAAGAATACCTAGTCCTAGGGTAACATATGATGATGATAAACTTAGATGTTTAATTTTTGATAGTTATTTTGATTCATACTTAGGTGTCGTTTCTTTGATTAGGGTAGTTAGTGGAAGTGTATCTTTGGGAGATAATATAAAAATGTTTACTACCGGTGCTAATTATGAAGTAACAGAAATAGGCTATCATACTCCTAAAAAAGAAAAAGTAGAAAGATTATCATCTGGAGAAGTAGGATACTTATGTGCCAGTATTAAATCAATTGATAGTGTTCGTGTAGGAGATACAATTACTATGAATGATAATCCTTGTTTAGAAGGATTACCGGGCTATAAAGTATTAAAACCTATGGTATTTTGTGGATTATATCCAATCGATAGTAAGAAATATCCTAATTTAAGGGAAGCTTTAGAAAAATTAAAACTTAATGATGCATCACTTTCTTTTGAACCTGAAACATCTCATGCTTTAGGTTTTGGCTTTCGTTGTGGTTTTTTAGGACTTCTTCACATGGATATAATAATTGAACGCTTAACAAGAGAATTTAATATCGATGTTATTGCAACATCACCATCAGTTGTCTATCATGTTAATTTAACTGATGGAACAAGTATTGAAGTTGATTCGCCAAATAAATTACCCGATAGAGTTAAAATTAAATCTATCGAAGAACCATACATTAAAACTAATATTTTTGTTCCGTCTGAATATATTGGTGCTATTATGGAATTATGTCAGGATAAAAGAGGAAATTATATAAGCATGGATTATATTGATGAAACAAGAGTAAATATTCATTATGAAATACCATTATCTGAAATAGTATATGATTTTTTTGATAAATTAAAAAGTTATACTAAAGGATATGCTTCATTTGATTATGAATTAATAGGATATAAAGCAAGTACTTTAGTTAAGATGGATATATTATTAAATGGAGAAATAGTTGATGCTTTAAGCTTAATTGTACATAAAGATTTTGCTTATAGTAGAGGAAAAGCAATAGTAGAAAATTTAAGAAAATTAATACCTAGACAACAATTTGAAGTACCAATACAAGCAGTAATTGGTACTAAAGCAATAGCACGTGCCGATATAAAAGCAGTTAGAAAAAATGTACTTGCTAAATGTTATGGTGGAGATGTATCTAGAAAAAGAAAACTTTTAGAAAAACAAAAAGAAGGAAAGAAAAGAATGAAAATGGTTGGTAGTGTAGAAGTACCACAGGAAGCATTTTTAGCAGTACTAAGTATGGAGGAAAAATAATATGCCAAGAAAGACATATTCAACACAAAGTGTAGAAAACTATTCAGAAATAGTTACTATATATGCTGATTATATTATATCTGAAATTAATAAAGGGAATTCTCCATCAATACGTGCAGTAGCAGAACATTTTAAAACATCAAGTAGAAAAGAATTAGTACGAAGTCATGTAACTATATATAAATTATTAACAGAAGTGTTACCTATAATTGACTATCAA
>CALFIZ010000046.1 GCA_937877575.1 uncultured Marinilabiliales bacterium
CGATGACAGCATTCATCAAATTGCTGAAGTCCTTAACGTCACCCATCTTTATGTTAGAAACCTGACGTTCAACTTCCTGTCTGATTTCTTTCCACAATGACTGAGGGATATAAGCGCGGGAAGCTGCGGAGCATTTCTGTCCCTGGTATTCGAAGGCGCCACGAACGATGGCAGTAGCGACTTCTATAGGATTTGCCGAATTATGAACGAATATGAAGTCCTTGCCGCCTGTTTCGCCGACAATTCTTGGATAAGTTGCATATTTGTCGATATTGTTTGCCATTATCTTCCAGAAGTTTCTGAAAGTGGAGGTTGAGCCTGTGAAGTGAACACCTGCGAAAGCCTTATGGTTGAAAGCGACATCACTGATGACGCTGCCCGAACCCGGCAGGAAGTTGAACACACCGGCAGGGACTCCCGCCTCAATGTATATCTTAGCTATGATATAGTTGGAAAGGACAGCCGTTGAAGCCGGTTTCCAAATAGTGGTGTTACCCATAAGAGCAGGTGACATGTTGAGGTTGGAAGCGATGGATGTGAAATTAAACGGGGTGATTGCATACACAAAACCTTCCAAAGCCCTGTATTCGTTATAGTTAAGCTGGCCGTGGTCGGATTTTGGCTGCTGAGCGTATATTGTTCCTGCATAATATGCATTATATCTCAAGAAGTCAACGAGCTCGCAGGCAGAATCAATTTCAGCCTGGAACGGGTTTTTACTCTGGCCGAGCATAGTAGCCGCATTGACTTTTGCACGATACTTGTGTGCTATAAGTTCTGCTGCACGAAGAAGTATGGATGCTCTTTCAATCCAAGGCATATTCTCCCACTCTATTTTTGCCTTCAGGGCTGAATCAATGGCCTGTTTCACTGTCTCAGTGGTTGCACACTGGTAAACAGCAAGCAGCTGGTTACGGTCATGAGGACATCTTATTTCTTTGGTGACACCTGTCTCTACAGGCTTTCCGTCAATAATCAATGGAATCTGTTCTACAGTTTTAGTCTGTCTGTCGAGTTCTGCAACGAGTTCTTCACGCTCAGGACTTCCTTTCAAATAACCTTTTATCGGTTCATTTTCAGGATTAGGGAAATTGAATAATAAGTTGTTCATAGCATTCTATTATTTTTTTTGCAAAAATAATCTTTTTTTTCAATCATTTTCAATTACTTTTGCAATTAGTGGGTATTAAAATTTCATCATCATGAAAAAACATCTGTCAGTATTTTTGATGTTATCAATTGCAATAGCGTTATCCTTAACATCCTGCCAAAAGCGCACCAATGCAGTCACATTGACGATCCCTGAAAGCGGCGCGTCAACCGATGCCAACTATTTCGGCATAATCTCTGGATACACATGCGGTTTCATTTCAGAGGGTACACCTTTACAGGTCCAGTTCACACCCGGAGTGAAATTCAAGCTCAACTGCAACGAAGGACTTCCTAAAAACACTTTCACGATTTCACCTAACGTTGCCGGCAATGCATATTGGATTGACGAAAACACCATCGGCTACCAGTTCACCGAGAGTCCGAAAGAGAAGACTAAATATGATGTGAAATTCAATGTGGACAACTTCGTCAGTATGCCAAACGAGTCTAAAACACTTGATTTCTGCTTCATGGTTAACGCGCAGGATTTCAACATTGTCAACACTTTATACCGCGCGGCAGACAACAAGTCATGCTCATACAGCTTCGACCTGTATTTTGTCAACCCGGTAAATCCGGATGCGACATTGGCAATGCTCGACAAATCGATAACCGACAACTATCACGTGTCGGCAACCGCACTGTCACCAAACAAAGTCAGAATTTCCGTCAACGACATTCCCCGGTCCGGCAAACCAGAAAAAATGAAGGTGACCTTCGATGGAAGCAAAATGTCGGTTAAGAAAAACCTGTCAACCGATGTTGCAATACCTTCTTCAAATGATTTTTCAATTGTCGGCCACAATGTCAGCCAATCCGAAAAGTCCATCGATGTCCAGTTTTCCAATCCGCTTAAAGCCAATCAGATACTATCGGATTTCATACTGCCTGACAACATCAAATACAACATAGACATTGCCGGCAGTTCGGCTCTCATCTATCTTGACCCCAAAAATGACTATGATGAAGAATTCGAGATAAACATCGAAAACAACTCAACCACTGACATTTACGGCAACAGTCTGAGCAATGGGCTGACAATCCACAACATTCAAATAAACAAACTGATTCCTGAAGTCAAATGGGTGGAAGACGGCACAATAATTCCCAATACCGACAATACAACCATTTATTTCAAGTCAATATGCCTCAACAGTGTAATTGTCAGGATTGTAAGAATTTACGACAACAATATCATTCATTTCCTTCAGGACAACGAGCTTTCCTCCTCAAACATGTATGATATTAAAAAGGTGGGGCGTTTGGAAAAGAAATTCAGACTCCAGCTTACCGCTGGAAACAAAGAAGAGTGGAACACATACGGCATTAAACTCGCCGATTACATCGAAGTCAATCCCGGCGACATGTTCAATATCACCTTGGATTTTGACCTAAGCGACTACGCTTTTGCAAAGGAATACACTCAAAGCGCGCCATTGGCCGATGAATCCAGATATTGGGACAATGACAGCTACGATTACAAGACATACTATTACGATTACGATTGGGATTATTACAAAGACCCGAATTCAAGAGCATTCTACAACTATGTTGACATCAGGAAAAACATCTTAGTGTCAAATGTCGCCCTTATAGCAAAATCCGACAATGGCAAGGATGTCAGCGTTTTCGCAAGAAACATCAGAACCGCCGGACCGGTTGCAAAAGCTGAAGTCACGGCATACAACTACCAACTGCAGCCTGTCGGGACCGCAACCACCGATGCCAACGGTTACTGTCTGTTGAAGTGTACCGCAAAGCCCTACATTGTCACAGCCAAGGACGAAAACGGCAACGAAGCGTACATAAAGACCGACAAGAGTCTGTCACTTTCACTCAGCAAATTTGACGTCAGCGGCAACAAAATCAACAACAACATCGACGGGTTCATATACAGCAACAGAGATATATGGCGTCCCGGCGATTCCATCGTCATCAACTTCATGCTCGCCGACAAGGACAATGTGTTCCCTGAAGACTTCCCTGTGATTTTCGAACTTAACGACATCAACGGAATCACCCGCGACAAACAGATAAACAATGAACCTGTAGGCAGCATTTACAGTTTCATGACTGCGACAAACCTCACCGATGAAACGGGCTTGTGGTCAGCAAACATCAGAGTTGGTAACACCACTTTCTCAAAGCAGCTGCGCATCGAAACCATGAAATCCAACAAGCTCGAAATCAACTTCAAAACACCTAAGGTCATCTATCTGTCAAATAATGAGCCCATTACACTTTCATCAAAATGGCTCAACGGCATGGCAGCCTCCAACCTGTCGGCCAATATTGATGTCACGCTGATGCCGACAGAGACAAAGTTCAGTTCTTTCCCGGACTACACATTCGAAGATGCGACAAAGGACATGTATCCGACAGAAGTGTCACTGTACAGTTCATCACTTGACGCGTCAGGAAACAGAAACATTTCGATGAGTCCGATCAAAAACGTTAATGCAAGCGGATTTATGAGAGCCCTGTTCACCATCAAGGTCTTCGAGCCAAGCGGTGATTTCAGCATAACATCAAGAAGTGCAGAGATTTCCCCCAATGAACGTTACGTGGGCGTTTCCCTTCCGGAACCTGCTTCAAAATGGGGCGACTATTACTTCACAAACAGAGAATGGAAATTCCCTATCGTCATAGTCAACGAAAACGGAAATCTTTGCAAAGCCACAACGACTTTAAGTTACAAGCTCTTCAAACTCGACTCATACTGGTGGTGGTCAAGCCATGAAGACTTATCATACTATACATCAAGCAGTTACTACAAGCCGGTAATGTCAGGCGATTTCACTGTAAACAATGGGAAATACAATCTCCCGATAATGATTGAGGACAAAGACTGGGGTGCGTATCTGCTTGTAGTACAGGACAAACAGTCCGGCAGCACATTTGCAAAGGTCATATACTTTGACTGGGAATACGGTGCAAGGTCATCAACACTCTCACAGGCTCCGGCAATTGTCAATCTTTCAAGTGACAAAGACACCTATCAGGTTGGCGAAACCGTCAATATCTCTTTCGCTGCCAATGAAAAAGCCAAAGGTATCATCACCGTCGAATCCGCCTCAAAGGTTCTTCAGATAATCAACGCCGACAATCTGAGCAACAACTCAACCGTTTCCTTCAAGATTACGGAGGACATGGCTCCTAACGTATATGTTTACCTGTCACTTATACAGCCGTATGATGCCGGCAATGACCTGCCGCTCAGAATGTATGGTGTTTTGCCGTTAAAGGTTGAGTCACCAAATTCCGTGCTGAATCCTGTAATCAAGATGGCTGACAACGCCAACTCGAACCAGAAATTCGACATCACTGTTTCGGAAGGTTCCGGCAAACCGATGTATTACACCCTCGCCTTCGTTGATGAGGGAATCCTTGGAATCACCGGATACAGGACAGCAAATCCGTACGACCATTTCTATGCAAAACAAGCTCTCAACATACGCACATGGGATAACTACAAAGACGTAATCGATGCCTACACG
>CALFIZ010000047.1 GCA_937877575.1 uncultured Marinilabiliales bacterium
CGTACTCATTGTTTTCAGGTTCTTATATGCAGTTGGAAAGACTAACAAAACGAGAACTGCCATTAAAGGGAATTCTCCAAGTATCGCAAAAACAATATTCCAGATAAAAGGAGTAATGACCAAAATATAATAATAGATTATTGATTTTCTGACGCCTAATGCCATGGCGAAAGTATGTATCCCGGCCTTGGAATCACGTTCAATGTCGCGGGTATTGTTCGAGTGAAGAATGCCAAGCGTAAGGAAGCCAATTGGAACTGATATGATGAAATAATACGGGAACAGATGTCCGGTTGCAACATATGCAGTCCCTAACGGCGGCATCAAGCCAAAGGCTGTGAAAATGCACAAGTCACCCAAATAGTTGAATTTCATCTTTGAATAAAGTAAGACTGCCAATACACCCGTAGCGCCTATCCATAAAAGATGAAGTCCAGAGTTATATGTCAGAAACAAGCCTAACAGTATTCCGCACAATAATAAAACCAGTCCGAAATTTTTGATTTCATGCGGTTGGAACTGCTTTGTCACCAAAGTCTTTGCGCCAAAATCATTATCGGTAGTATCAACTCCCTGTTTATAATCATAATAGTCACTCAGAAGATTTCCTGCCGAATGAAGAATCATAATTCCGATCATGGCGAGAATACTGTTTAACCAATTGATATGTAAAGGATTACCGGTAACAGAATTGTTATAAAACAAAAGTGCCAATGTAACCAATACCGGCATAACCGAAGCGGTTAAAGCCCATGGGCGGGTCGCCATAAACCAATCTTTTACAGAGTGTTTCATTTTTTAAGTTAATGTATTTGTTAAATTAAATAGTCCAAGTCTTAAGACCGTCTGTGGTGAACTGGTATCGCTTTGATTCACCGCCAAATTGTTTGAGTGCTTCCACGACTTCATAGCGTGTTACAGAAGGACAATAGAAAAACATATATCCGCCGCCGCCGGCACCGGAGACCTTACCGCCGGTTGCTCCGGCAGCTTTTGCAGCGTCATATATTCTGTCTAACAGCGGATTGGTGATGCTGTCTGCCATTTGTTTCTTGTACTTCCAACCGTAATCAAGAATAGAGCCGATGCCATCGATATCACCTCTGAGCAGAGTTTCCTTCATCAGTGCAGACTGTCTCTTAAGATTCAGCATTGCATCGATGGAGGATTGTTTTTTTGCCATGACGTTTTTCTGCTGGTCTTCAATTATCTTTGCAGAAATGTGGCTCGTATCGGTGTAGTATAGAACAAGGTTGTGTGCAAGTTCGTCAAGATGACGTTGGCGGACACGTAACGGATTGACAATCACATTGTCACCATTAAATTCCATATAGTTGAATCCGCCGAATGTGGCTGCGTATTGGTCTTGTTTGCCACCTGACATGCCAAGGTCAATACGCTCTATTTCATAGGCTAAATGTGCAATATCGTATTCACCGAGAGGAAGTCTGAGCCATTCCACGAACGCTCCGAGAATTGATACGACGAGAGTCGATGAAGTCCCGAGTCCGGAACCCGGAGGTGAATCAACAAATGTTGACAGTTTGAACGACAGTGGTTTGTTATGGAACTGGCGGATTATTCTGTTATAAACCCCCTTATGAAGGACGAAAAAGCCATTGGGTTCAAGATATGAACAGCTGTCGAATTCCTCATGAAATCCGTTGGACGGGGAGTTGAACACGATGCGTCCGTCATCTGTGGGTTCAATGGTTGTATATGCATACATGTTTATAGTGGCATTGAGTATGGCACCGCCATATATGTCGGAAAAAGGCGAAACGTCAGTACCGCCGCCGGCTAATCCTAATCTCAATGGGGCTTTGCTTCTAACTAACATATTTTCAATTATTTAAAATTGCCGCAGTCATATTTGACCATGCATATTTCTTCTTTTCTTCAGCCATGTTCTCGGAAAACGCAGTTTCTCTGTCATTCCGGAAATAATCGACCAAAGCTTCGGTGATTTGTTTTACGTCAGGTTCAACCACATAGCCGATTTTACCATCAGGCACTATTTCGGCAAGACCGCCTACGTTTGTCACCAGCATCGGTTTCATGAAGTGGAAAGCAATTTGTGTGACTCCGCTCTGTGTTGCCGTCCTGTATGGCTGGGCAACTATGTCGCACGCGCTGAAATAACGGTTAACCTCACTGTCGGGGATAAAGAATGTATTCAAACGGAGACGTCCCCCAATATTGAGTTTGTGTATTAATTCAGCATATTTATCTTCATTGCCATAAAATTCTCCAGCGACAAGAAGTTTTACGTTCAAATCTCTGAGACGGTTGTCTGCAAATGATTCAAGCAACAAGTCAAGGCCTTTGTAATCCCTGATTATTCCAAAGAAAAGCACATAATGTGTTTCATGTTCCAGACCAAGAAGAGTCTTAGCGTCATCCTTATCCAACAGTTCACCGTAATTGTCATATAGCGGATGCGGGCAGAACACACGTGGCTTTTTAGTGTCGAACAAAGACAAATCGGACAGGACCGACTTTGACATAGCAACAAATTTATCCGTGGATTTCACGAAATATTTCACAAACATCTTATCGCCGAAACGTTTTTCGTGCGGTATCAGGTTGTCAAGGACTGAAACTATCAGAGTATGCATGTTTTTGCGCACTTGCCGTTCAATAGTCCCTAAGCACGGGGCCATATAAGGAAGCCAGAACTTGGTAACAAGAACATCAGGACGCTTGCGGCGGATTTCTCTTCCGACTTTGAGCCAGTTAAACGGATTGATGGAGTTGATTCTGCGGATAATTTTCAGATCCGTCGGGGCAGGTTCGTCAGAAAATTGGGTCTTGCCTGGGAAAAGAAAATCAGGATATTGCAAGGTAAAAGTGTATATTTCAACATCATGGCCTTCCGCTGTCAACACCCTTGCGAGATGTTCATTAAAGGCAGCAAGACCACCCCTGTAGGGATATGATGTGCCCACTATGATTATTTTCTTCTTATCCATAATTATAAACTGCGAAGATACGAATTTTTGGCAATAAAATATTATTTTTGCATGATAAACATTTAACGACGAACAGCTGTCATTATGGGAGTGGTAATCAAGCAAAGCATCAAGGGAACAATAGTCACATATATTGGTGTGGCAATAGGTGCCTTTACCACTTTGGTGATATTAACCCGTTTCCTTACAACCGAGGAAGTAGGCCTGACAAGAGTTCTGATTGAAGCGGCAACATTGCTCTCTTCATTAGCACAACTTGGAACAAGTTCCTCAATACTGCGTTTCTACCCTTTCTTCAAAGACAGCGAAAAAAAAGATAACGGATTTTTCTTTTGGACGGTGATTATTCCACTTGTCGGATTCATGATATTCGGGCTGATATATGTCATCCTCAGAATACCTATAACCAATTATTTTTCAGAGAAATCCCAACTTTTTAACAACTACTTCTATTTTATAGTGCCACTGGCTTTCTGCCTGATGTACATGACTGTTTTTGAGACAAATGCGAACGTATTGATGAGGATTGTTGTCCCGAAGTTTGTAAGGGAGATACTTGTCAGAATCCTATCATTGGCGGTGTATCTTCTGTTTGCCTTCAAAATAATCAGCATTGACGGAATGGTTGTCGGCTTGTGTATGGTATATGCAGCTGCAATGCTTATCGACTTGGGATATCTGCTGTCATTAGGGAAAATCTCGTTGAAACCGGATTTGAAATTCATAACCAAGCCACTGTGGCACGACTACACCATGTACACCCTAATGCTTGTGATTGCATCAATAGCCACGGTGATAACTCCGTTTCTCAACACTTTTTTCATCACAGCAAAAATGGGCTTGTCTTCAACAGGCGTTTATGCAATTGCTGTCTTCATAGCAACTCTCGTTGAAATCCCTTACCGCTCATTGGGGGCAATTTCCCAACCTCTTATATCACAGTCAGTTAAAGACGGGAACATAGCCGAAACGAACAAATTGTGTCAAAATGTTTCACTGCATCAGCTTTTGGCAGGCTGTTTTATATTTTTCATAATTTGGATTAACATTGACGTGTTGTTTGATATCCTTCCAAACGGTGAAGTCTATAGAACAAGCAAGATTGTGGTTCTCATTCTCGGCTTTTCAAAATTAGTTTATTCCACATTCAATATTGGGGTTACGACTTTGAATTTTTCAAAATACTACTACTTTTCATTCATTTTCACCACAATCATGACCATATCAGCCATATTGCTGAATATTAGGCTTATCCCAGTTTATGGCATAAACGGGGCGGCTATGGCAACACTGCTTTCATACACAATTTATTACATTTTAATGATACTATTCGACAGACTGAAACTAAAAGTTTCGCTTTTCTCATCAGGACATCTCAAGACAATGGCTATTGTCGCAGTCATGATTGTTTTCAACATTTTATGGACATACCTAATTAGCAGCAGGTTGCCTGCCTTGTCAACTTCAAAGTGGGCTGTGCTTGCAGATGCAGTGATAAAGACCATCATCATAGTTGCGACCGGTTTGTTCATACTGTATCGATGGAAAGTGTCTGACAGCGTTAATAACATATTAAACAAATTTTTAAGGATAAAGCATTAATAATTTACTTTTGCATTAAATAAAGAAACAGATATCATGAAAGACTTACAAAAGAACAGGTCATTCAAATACAAA
>CALFIZ010000048.1 GCA_937877575.1 uncultured Marinilabiliales bacterium
TTCGGTACCGAGCTGACCGGACTTTCGGCGAAATCCTTGACATTTCGGGTCACGATGTAGGATGCACCAAATGCAGCGGCACATTCGGCTTGCAAACAATCCTCCATATCCCTGAAATCAGCATTGTCGAGCGCTTGCATGAGCTTTTCTTTATCAATGCCGATCACCTCTGTGATGGTGCAAAGCGCCTTGAGCGCCTTTCGGCGTTCTTCCTCCGGAATCTCCCGGCGAAGGATATAGAAAATATTGCTGATCGAATGGGAGGCAATGCCCGCATGGACACGTCCGTCTCTGCACGCGAGTAAGATACGCCGGGCGTTCTCGTAATATAGCTCTCGCTCAACCAGATAATCGATCAGAATGTTGGTGCCGATCAGGATCGTGGTGATGGCGCGGTCAAAGTCGTCCAGCACGGCCAGGGCTTTTCTTGCCCGCGCGTCGCCGTGCTCGATTCTGGCTCGCAGCCGCGGGCGGGACACAGAGGCGAAAGCCGTCTCCGCGGCAGCAAAGTATGAGGCGCCGATCAGCAGCACGATCAGCGCGGCTATGGACAGCCAACTGCCCTCATCCATGGAGGATGACCACCTCGTTTTTCATAATAAGTATAGTTGCGTCATTGTATCATGAATGCCGCTCCCCGTCAACTTCCGCCGCGTTCTTCTTCTGCGCGAGCTCGTTCGTGTCGATCCTGCCGCGGAAGACCACGAGCTTGTCATAGAGGAATTCCAGCACGAAATTCGCGATCATGTTGAGGGCGGTCACGAGGTATTCGTTCCAGCCGAGCGTGTCGGCGAGGTAATCGCCCGCGAGGGTGGAGACCGGGGTGAAGACGCAGTAGAACAGGAAGGCCATCAGCATCTGCCGGGCATAACATCAAGTCATTGTTTGTGTTGTAGTCTTTTGCGTACAACAGATTGATTTCCGTCGGGTTGACGGTATTTCTTATGGATTCGGGAAGAACTGTCATCGGTGAAAGCACACCGCGTTTTATTACCGGCAGTTTTTCGTAATATTCTTGTCTTTCAGTATAATAGCCCACCCATGATTTTGAGCCGAACAGTACTTGGAATATGTCTCCGAGGAATTTCAGCGGTTTTTTCTGGAAGAAAACAAGGATAGGGGAGAATATGAGAAAGAGCAGTGATGCAATGACATCGATGATGCGTTTGCTCCGTTTGTTTGTCGGTTTGTTTATGGTGTTGATGTCAATGAAATACAATTCGCCGTTGGTGTTTATCGAGTTGCTGCCGATGATAGACACGCTTTCGGCAGGGGCTGTCTTGAACTCAAGGTCGTATTTGTGCAGTTGCGACATCATGTTTATGATTCCTTTGGCGTCAATGTCGCGGGCGCAGAAAATTATCTCGTTGATTTTGTGAATGATGACAATTTCTTCGAGTTGTGTGAGATACCCAACGCACTTGGTGTTGTCCTTCTCGGAATTGTCGGAATAAACATATACCCTCAGTTCGGAGCCGAGGCCGGTCTGGTCGAGCAGTTCGTCAACACGTTTGACCTCATCGGGCTTTCCCACGACAGCTATTTTCTTGCGAGTCTGCGAATAGAGTTTGAAGCCTGTGAATTTCAGTTTCGACAGGATGTATCTTATGGTAATCATAGCCACTATTGCCCAGACTGTTCCGATGACAATCATGAATCGCGAATGGCGGTAGCGTTCATTCAATAATGAGTAAATGACTAATATTGCGATGGTTCCGATGGTATTGCCCTGGATTATTTTTGACAGTTTCACAGGCCGGTCGTAGCCGCCGCTGAGATAACAGCAGAAAATCCAGCAGATAATGTATAACGGTACAATCAGATGCTGATAATATTCCGGATAGATGCCGATGTTTTCAAACTTCGACATTTCCCAATACCGCATTATGAGGATAAATCCGGCGTAAATGACTGTAAAGTCAAGCAGCGGCAAAAATATCTTTTTGAAGAAACGGGCCATGACTGCAAGAAACGCTCTGAAGTATATTGCAAAGTTAATCAGCGCATTATACAATTTGGCGTGCTTTCCCGAGAAGTGCTTTTCGGAGAATATCTTCATCGCATTATAGAACATCTTCACATAGTTGAGGCTGCCTTTTTTGGTGCTTTCGCCCTTGTAGTGGATGATTCGTGTCTCAGGGAAATAGTAGTTGTTGTAGCCTGCAAGCGTGATGCGGTATGAGAGGTCGATGTCTTCACCGTACATGAAGAAGGTCTCATCGAGCAGACCTATTTTGTCGAGCACGGATTTACGCAGCAACATGAAGGCACCTGCAAGAATGTCAACTTTATTTGTCTGCTCCTCATCGAGATACGACAAGTGGTATTTGCCGAATTTCTTTGATTTCGGGAACAGTTTCGATAATCCGAAAATCTTGTAGAAAGCCACTTCAGGTGTCGGGAGACTGCGTTTGGATTCGGGAAGGAAATTGCCCCTGCCGTCAACCATCTTGACCCCGAGACCGCCGGCATCAGGATGGGCGTCCATGAAGTCGATGACTTTCCTGAAAGTGTCGATTTCCACCACTGTGTCCGGATTGAGAAGCAGCACATATTCACCTTTGGAGAGTCTGATTGCCTGGTTGTTGGCTTTTGCAAAGCCTACATTCTCTTTGTTAAGGATTATTTTCGTTTCCGGAAAACGTTCCTGCAACATCTGCTGTGAGCCGTCAACGGAGTTGTTGTCAACCACGAACACTTCACCATCAATGCCTTCCAAAGCCGCCTTAACCGAAATAAGACACTGCTCAAGAAAATATTTGACGTTGTAATTGACGATAACAATTGACAGTTTCATTGATTATCAGGATTTTGCCGATGGTTCATATTAAGATGCAAAATTAACCATATTTTTTATTTTTTTGTACTTTTGCAGTATGATTTGTGTGATGACGGAATATTTCAAACATTTCAGGATTCTGTTTCTTATGATGCTGATAATGTCAGCTTCAGTGTCGTTGAATGGCCAGAACACTCCTCCGGACAGAAATGGTGCTGCCACCGTTGATGTGTTTTGCAATCGCCTTAGCGACTTTCCGTACGATTCATGTTATATAGCAAAAGTGGATACAAGCCTTTCGGGATTGCCTGCCACTGATTTGATTTTTGATTTTGACGGATTTTACAATACTATCGGCAATATCGGACTGTCGCATCAGAACCTGACATTTTCCCCTGAGACATCGGTGGGTTTTAAATATGGTCCCGACTGTTTTGAGAAATACATATTAACTCCGTGGAAAACAATGTGTTATAGTTCTGACAAACCTTATACGAGTTTGGCTTACACAAATTCACCCGGGGATGATAAAACCGAAGAGACCTTAAATGTGGAACACAACCAGAATCTTGGAAAACTGGTTTCAGCGGGAGCAAATTTCTCATTCATAAATTCAAAGGGACTGTATGTACACGAACATGCCAAGGTCGCCGATTTTTCAGCAAACCTGAAATTAAGAAGTGCAAATGGACTTTACGGTTTTGTACTTGCTTACTATCATTCCCGAATCAATAATGAGGAAAACGGCGGTCTGGCAGATGATACGCAGTTCACTTCCGGTTCGGCGTCAAATCGGAAACTTCTTGACGTGAATCTTACAAGTGCTTCAAATCTCGTCAAAAACGGCGGATGGTATTTCTGCCAGTACCATTATCTGACTAAGCGTGATTCAGCCAATTACAGGACAAATGCCAAGTTGTATCACCGGCTGAACTATGTCCGCGACAGAAGGATTTTTGAGGACAAGTCCCCCAATCATGGTTTTTATGGGGACACAATAATGGCTTCAGAGTTTGATTCCATAGTCGTCCGTTCCCTGCTCAACACTTTTGCACTTACCAACTTTGACAACAACACTTCCGCAAAATTTCTGTATGAATTTGGTGCTGAAGTGAACTATCACAGAATCAATGAAATATATCAAACTGAAATAAATGATGGCGACAGGGATACAGTCGGCACATCGGTGATTGAATTTATCCCATACGCAAAACTCAAACTGGATTTTGATGTTTTTTCCTTGACACCTGAAGCGAGAATTTCTGTCGGCAACCACAATATGCTTGACTATAATGTTTTTGTCAATGCTCATGCGCGAGTGAAAAAATGTGGGATTGATGCCGTTTATGAGACCGCCGGCGTGGAAGTCCCGTGGTTTTACAACAGGTTGAATACCGGTATGTTCAGATGGGACAATGATTTCGGGAAAACATTCGTCAACTGCCTGCGGCTGAATGCGGACTATAAGTCCATATCCGTTGGTGGCAGCTACAAGCTAATCGGGAACTACGTCTATCTCGACCGGAATATGCGTCCTGCCACTGCTAATGGTGTATTGAATTATTTTTCAGTATATGCAGATGCAAAGATGAATGTGTGGAGGTTTGTGTTTAATGCAAAAATGCTTTACCAGCATACCGACAGAAATGATGTGCTGAGGCTTCCGGCGTTTACCGGAAAATTGCGGATTGCCTTCCGCCAGCCTTTGTTCAAGGGTAGGCTGGAAGCTGAACTTGGTGTTGACGCTATATATGCGACACGTTTTTATGCCGATGCATATATGCCTGCGTTGAGAGCTTTTTATCTTCAGGATGAGACACTTACAAACGGA
>CALFIZ010000049.1 GCA_937877575.1 uncultured Marinilabiliales bacterium
GGGCACACTATGCCGCCATGGGGCACGATTTCACCTATTACATGGACCGCCGCGAAGACGAGGCCACCCTGGCCGGACGTATGCGCGAGGCCGACGTGGCCGTCATCAGCAACATCAAGCTGACGTCCGCCGTGCTGGCGCAATGCCCCCGCCTGCGCTACCTCAGCGTGGCTTTCACCGGCCTCGACCACATCGACCTGGCCTACTGCCAAGAGCACGGCATCGCCGTACAGAACGCCGCAGGCTACAGCACCACCGCCGTCAGCGAGCTGGCCGTGGGGCTGATGATTGACATGTTGCGCGACACCACCAGGCTGGACGGCACCATACGCCATGGCGCCGGTCGGGGCACATTCCTCGGCCGCGAGCTGCACGGCAAGACCGTAGGCATTGTGGGCACCGGCGCCATCGGCACCGCCACCGCACGCCTGCTGACGGCCTTCGGAGCCACTGTGATTGCCTGGAGCCGCACCGTGCGCGACGAAGTGAAGGCTCTCGGTGTGCAATATGTGGAGTTCGACGAACTGCTGCGCCGGAGCGACATCGTAAGCCTCCATGTGCCCCTCAACGACGCCACCCGCGGCCTCGTCGGCGAACGCGAGCTACGGCTGATGAAACCCACAGCCCTGCTCGTCAACACCGCCCGTGGCCCCGTGTGCGACATCCGCGCCGTGGCCGAAGCCCTCAAGGCGGGCATTATAGCCGGTGCCGCGTTCGATGTCTTCGATCAAGAGCCTCCCCTGCCCCTCGGCCATCCGCTGCTGTCGGCACCAGGCTGCCTCCTCACCCCCCACATAGCCTTTGCCACCGAGGAGAGCTTCGCTGCCCGCGCCGACATCGTCTTCGGCCACGTCGACGAATACCTGCGGCAAGCCGGGGTATAAAACGACGCACGCCGACACCTCCGGAATTCCGTCTCCAAGGGTTGCAAAAACACCCGCAGAAAGGTACATTTTACGTATTTTTAGCATCCCTTGGTTTTCAAATACTTACACAATATCACTTCAATCGAGCTTCAATCGGTGATTGAAGCTTTATTAGAATTTGATTGAAGAAGTATTGAAGAAAGGGGTGTGAACCTATTCCCCCTTAACAGGTTGGTCAAGGGACAGGGATGCCATTACTTGAGAGAATGGCGCAGGATTTGCTTGTAGCCGTTGAACGACAGCGAGGTGCCGTCGGTGAAGTGGAAGGTTATGTGCGTGACGCGCATATATTTGATGCGTCCGCTGTCGTCCCAAAAGAGTTCGTCGAAGGTGTACTGCGCAGGTTGTCCGGGGCGTATAGGACCCATGCAGCGCATAGAGCGCACGGACCGGTGGAATTTGTCCTCCTGCACGCGGTCGCGGTCGTTGTAGGGGGCTACGGAGAGTTCGAGCATAGAGATGGTCTTGTCGTAGCAGTTGAAGAGGTTGAGTTCGATGCCGAACATGTAGTTGCTGCGGGCGGGCTTGATGTTCATGACGAAAATCTCGTCACGGCGCATACGTTCCTTGGCACGTTCGACGTCGGAGCGCCGTTGCTCCTCCTGCTCAGCTATGGAGTCGGACTGCAGCTGGGTGGCGATGGAGTCGATGAGCGACGAGAGCTGCGGGTCGGCTTCGAGGATAACTGAACCGCCGTTGCCGCCGTCACCTGCCGAAATATGTTTAGTGTATTTCAGATGAAGCAAAGTCCATTTCTGCGGTACGGCACGGAGGATGATACTTCCGCCATTACCGCCGTCACCGCCGTCCGGACCACCGGTGGCATTGTGCTTCGACCTGAAAAAATGCTTCGAACCGCTGCCACCCTTGCCTGAATGACAGAATATCTTCACATAATCTACAAAATTGGATTGTGCCATGTCATTATCGTATATTCAAACAAACTAAATTATCTCATCCACTATCTTGCAGATCTCCTTGTTGATGTCCTCAATGGCACCAACTCCGTAAACGTCATACAACTTGTTCTGTCTGCGGTAATACTCCACGATAGGAACTGTCTTGGTATGATATTCATCAAGACGTTTCTTCAGAGTTTCAATGTCATCGTCGGCACGGTGGTCTTTCTCGGCTCTTTTGGAAATCCTGTCGGCAAGCACCTGCTCGTCAACCTCGATGTTAATCATTCCGACGAAAGGAACATCTTCCTTCTTCAATACGCCGTCAAGCATCTCGGCCTGATGCAATGTACGTGGGAATCCATCGAGCAGCACGCTTTCAACGCCTGACTCCTTAGCCTTTTTCATAAAGTTGACTATAATCGACAGCACAACGTCATCAGGGACAAGCTGACCGTTGTTGATAAGACCGCTGACTTGTTTGCCAAGTTCGGTTCCTGCTGCCATTTCACTTCTCAATGCATCTCCTGTGGAGATGTAGCCTATGTTATACTTCTGTCTGAGTATTTCTGCCTGCGTACCTTTTCCGGCACCAGGTGCGCCTGTCAATGCAAACGCTGTTAATTGTGTTTTCAATTGATATATGTTTTTATAATTACGTCCATAACCATTATAATCGAAGCCATACCCTATTATAAAATCATTAGGTATGGATTTCCCAATGAAATCTATCTTATAGGTTCCCTTGAAAGAATCCGGCTTGAAAAGCAGAGACGCGACTGCAACACTTGCAACGTTCATATTTTTCAACTGCTGCAGCACATATTCTATAGTCAGCCCTGTGTCGATAATGTCTTCCGTGATTATGACATCTCTTCCCGTCAAAGGGATATCAAAGCCTATCAGCTGGTTGATATGTTCAGTCGATTTGGTTCCGGAATAGCTTGAAACCTTCACAAAAGATATCTGACAGTCGAGGTCTATATTCTTCAGAAGGTCAGCGGCGAACATAAAGGCACCGTTGAGAATGCCGAGGAAAAGCGGTTTTTTCCCCTTGTATCTTTCATTGATTTCGGAAGCGACTTTCTTTACAGCCGACTGTATTTCGTCTTCATGCATATAGACATTGAATGTCTTGTCTTCTATAGTTACAGTATCCATAACGGTTTTATTAAAAGTTTATTCGTTCATGACTGTTGTCAGCACCACATCACCGACTATTTTGAGGCTTTTGGCGTCTATGCCGCTGATGTCATCCTTCAGCGTATGCCAATTTTCATGGAACAAGCCATTCGGTGAATTGAAATCCTGATGTATTATATCGATAGTCGGTATAATTCTGCTCTGATTGATAAACACATGGTCATCGGTGACAATACCGCCGGTCTTATTGATGAAATAATTGCCATAGCCGATGGCTGCTGCGTTTTTCCACACTTTGTCCACAACTCGTTTCGCGAAATAGTCGGAATACTGTTCGCGCAAAAAAGTCGGATTACTGTTACCCACCATATCGAGCAGAATGCCGTATGAAGCGTCATATCCCGCAACATGCGGGTTTTTTGCCCAATATTGTGATCCAAGTCCCCACAGCAATTCGGTGGAAGTGTTGGATTTGGCTTTATAATCTTCCGTAGGGCCGTAGTCTTCCATATCGAGGAATATTATATCCACTCCTGTATTCGGACGGGAAATCGACAGCTGGCGGGCTACTTCGAGCAGGACGCCCACACCGCTTGCGCCGTCATTGGCACCGTCTATCGGTGTATTGTGGTTTTCAGGATTATCATCATTGTCGGCAAAAGGGCGTGAATCCCAATGCGCACAGAGAAGAAGACGTCTTCCGGTCTCAAGGTTGAAAGAGCCTATTATGTTCTTTGCATCGAATTCCCTGCCATCAAACACACGTGACTTGAAGTTCTGGACGAAAGCCGTGTCACAGAATTTCCTAAGCTGTCCGTACAGATAGTCAGCACAGTCATTATGGGCTTTCGACCCTGGAACACGCGGACCGAAATCAACCTGGTCCTTGACGAACTGATAAGCCATTTCCTCGTCAAAATCCTTGAAAGCCTTTACGGTCTCAGCAGTTTTTTCAGTGTGTGTCACCGGCTTTTGCGCATGTTGGGAATTATTGTTGTCACAGCCGACCATTGACATGCATATCAGAGGAATAAGTGTCAGATACAGTGTTTTATTCATTTTCGTCTATTTTAAAATTACCCGAAGGTTGTAATATGGTCCAATGGTCGAACGTCTCATCCGCTTCCATGCCACCGGCGCCGTAAATTGTCTGGTCTGGTGTCACTATTTTCACAGGTGTATCGGAAAAAATCATTTTCTTGTTCTGTTCCCAGCGCAGATGTTCAGTATAAAGGGTTTCACCCGACTGATGATTGGTGAGAATCACGTTACCACGCACCTCCACTATTTTTTTGTTTTCGAGATTGATACCGTAATCAGCTGTAAGTGAAGTCTTAATACTCATATCACGTTCAAAAAAATTCACTTTCATACCATTTTCAAACACCAGTTTGTCCTGATTAAAGTAGCTCTTGACATCATTGCCGATAACAACAAAAATGATTCTGCCCTGTTCGCTGTATTTCATCTCCACGTTGTGGAACACTTCTTCAGGTATGGAATCAGTATAATGTCCATTACCGGACGCATAATTTTTCTCGTTATCAGAACATGCTGATAACAAAACAATTACAATATTCAATAAACAACAAAAGCGCAGACAGCTGTAATACCGTCTGCGCTTGTTTGAGTATTTCATGCTATTTTGCCGCTCTAATCTTAGTAGTCCTGTTAATCCAGCAGCCTACTGTATAGGTTTCACCTTCCTGCAGACTGTTGAAGAATATCTTGTCCATTGTCGGGAAGTAGCGTGAATAATCTCTGATAAGGGCATTAGCTTCACTGGCAACGGAGCTGTCAACCTGTTTAGCCTTTTCGAACATATCCACAGCCACCCAGAAAACCGCACCCGGGAGCTTCGGGTCGTTGCAGGTGTTGTTGCTCATTGCGTAGAGCTGTCCAATCAGCATGTAAGGCTCACCCTTTGAAGGGTCGAAAGAAGCGGCCTTAAGAGCATAGTTGCGTGCTTCAGGGAAATTGTTCTTCTGCTGATAGCAGTGGGCAAGAATAGTGCAAGCAGTGTATTTCTTGGCGTCATCTTCCATGTTAAGAGATTCGAGGAGATATTCGATTGCCTTGTCATAATCCTCATTCTTCAGCATAAGTTTACCAAGCATGAATGCAGACTCAGGAGAAGGGTTGAGCTTATGGTACTGGATTGAGACCTTTTCGAAGAGTTTGTCGGAAGTGCAGCCTTTCTTATCCAGCATATATGAAATCTTCTTGAGGAGGTCAATGTCCTCAGGGGTCTCATTGAATTTCTTTTCATAGATAGGGATGAGATTTTCGCAAGATGCATAAGGTTCAAAATTGGTTTCTATACCTTCACGAAGGTTGAGGTATTTATCCTTATCCTTTGTGTTGTTTTTGACGTTATATTCTATTATTTCACTGATTCTGTCATAGTTGTCGATTATTACGGACTTTTCTTCCAGACCTTCCTGATACAGCTGTATTGATGTTTTGAAAAGAGCGTCAAGGACTGCATCGGACGAGCTGTTTTTCTCAAGCGCAACTGATTCATCAAGAATGTCGTATATGTTCTTCAACTCTTTAGGTCTGTATTTCATATAATCAAGTCCCTTTCTGCCGAGGACATAGCCTTTTTTACCCATATACATCGCACGTTTGTCGTATATCTGCATAATGGTATCGATATATGCTTCCGCCTCCTCTGCTGTTGCGGCATTCTTGGCATAGTTTGCCATGATTGTGACACCATCAACGTATGTGTTCAAAGAAGCCTTCGGACCATTATCATAAACCCATTTCCAATAATGGTAATACTGGTCGAAACCTCCTGCCGGAAACTTGCTGTCCTTCCACTGTTTGAAAGCCTCTCTGTAAAGAGACAGGTTAGTAACGCAGGCAATACTGTCATTACCGTATTTAGGTAAAGCCTTGATACTGTCATTAACTTGTCCCATTGAAATAAATGGAACCAAAGCTAAAATCGATATTAAAAGTTTTCTTTTCATTTTGATTATATTGGATTATTATTTATACTTCACTCTGTAAAACCAAGTATCATACAAAGAAAATGCCAAAGTAGCCTTAATGTAGGTTTCTTGTATCATTTTTCCGCTTCTGTTTCCACGGTTGCCCACATCTATTGAAAGGTTAATCGTTGATGCTGAGCGAATTATGGGGAAACCTGCTCCTACTGTCACGCCAAACTGATTTATGCTGTTTCCGTCGATGGTATAGAAGCATTTTTCGAAATGGGCTCCCATTCTGTACTTTATCCATTTGAAATAGCTTGACACCGAAGAATTGCGCGGGGAATGTTCATAGCCGAGTGCCATCTTGTAAGAATCGTTATATGTGCCGGCATTAATTCCGTATGACTGGAATTTGGACCATTGCTGCCATTCAAAGTTACCGAGAATCTTGAAGGAGTTAAGTTTCTTGAGCATAAAGCCTCCGCCTATCTTCATGGGTAACACCACCCCGCCTTCACCTCTGTACAGTGAAACAGTATCACGAAGCACTTCAAGGTTGTTGGTTTCCGTATAAGTATATGCAGCCTTATACTCTGTCGAATTGAGTTTCATCGTAGGAGCGTATGTCGCCCCGAGACACAGTGACATCGTATTGGAAAGCTTTGCATTGTACTGAATACCGGCATTGGTGTAAAAAGCGCTGACATTCAGTTCATCAAGCTGCTTGATACACAGGAAATATGTTGAATCGGGATAAAGGAGGGAATGGCTTCGGGTAAGATTTCCGAAAATATAGGATGCGTTTGCACCTACAGACACAGGGCCCATTTCTATGCCCAATCCGAAATATGCATTGCTGAGACCGCCTTTACCCACATAACCGAATTTCATGTTGCCTATTAAAGTATCCGTCACCGTCCTGGTCATGGAATAACCGAGTTCGGAAAACGGGACCACTCCGGCACTCGCCTTAATGAACTTGCAAATGGGAAATCCGACATTGACATTGTTCAACCCGCCGTAGGTATAAGCCGTCTGTTCCCTGACGGAATAGAAAGTTCTCGAATCTATTGATACACCGGCATCCATGACAAACGACAAAGTGTCAAAGGCAGTATATGATGCCGGATTGTCGGTATTTATCACCATATAATCCCTGAAAGCGGCGGAACTGCCTCCAAGAGACCTTATCACAGAATTTGCGGGACCGGGAATATTCCCCAGTCCGAAATTCGAATACGGTGAATAGCTGGTCTGCCCTTTCACCTGCAGGCCAGCCGTCACCAATAACAACAATATCAATTTTACTACTTCCTTTACTTTCTAATAGTATCCCACAAATTTTCTTATCGTTTACAATTATATCATTAGGCCATTTTATTAATGGTTTCAATCCTAAATCTTGGATTATTTCACATAATGTAATTGCAATTAAGAATGTATAATCTGTAGGTTTAGTTAAATTTTCTTTAACTAAAATTGAAAATAACAAATCATCATTATCAAGC